>JAKLIR010000219.1 GCA_022709505.1 bacterium
AACCGACATGGAGGTGGAAAGTATCCTGTTGTCCTCCTTGTTCGAGCGAAGGCTCGGCGGGAGCGATTTCAGAACCGTGCCGCCGAAAACAACAGAGAGGAAGCATCCGTTTTCGAGCATTATTCCATTCGAAAGGTTGCCTTTCGTGCGACGAAGTTCGTCGAGCATCCTCGATGTGGCGCGAGCGTTGCGGCCCACGTCGTCCACGCGTCTTTTCTGGTCGTCGATCTCCTCCACGACTTCGAGGGGGATCATTAAAGTTTCACCCGGAAATGCATAGAGTGAATTGGGGTCGTTCAGGAGGATATTGGTGTCGAAAATCAGTATTCTTCCGGTGCTGTTCATAGTTTTTTCAACCTTTCGATGGCTTCTGATATTCTTTCTTCCGGTTCGACGAGTGCGAACCTGATGTATCCTTTTCCGGCGTCTCCGAATCCTTCGCCGGGCGCGACCGCCACTCCGGTTTCGTGCACGATCAGTGAGGCGAACTCCTTCGAATCCATGTGTTTGAAAGCGTCGGGTATTTTCGTCCAGACGTACATGGTTGCTTTTGGTTTTTTGTGCGGCCACCCGAGGGCCGCGAGTCCGTCGCACAGCACGTCCCGTCTTCGCCGGTACGCGTCTATCGTCTCCTGTACTATGTCCTCGTGCAGTTCGAGAGCCACGATCGCGGCCTTTTGTATGGCTGTGAAGACTCCGAAATCCACATAGCTTTTCATTTTACGCAGAACTCGAAGGATGTCCGCGTTGCCGACGACGAATGCTATCCTCCAGCCGGCCATGCTGAAAGTCTTCGAAAAACTGTGGAACTCGATCCCAACGTCCCGGGCGTCCTCGGCTTCGAGAAAACTCGGCGCTTTGTAGCCGTCGAAACAGAGTTCCGAATACGCGGCGTCGTGGCTCACTATTATTCTATGCTCCTTAGCGAAGCGGACTATCCCTTTGAAGTGGTCCCTTTCGACCGTCACCGTTGTGGGATTGTGGGGATAGCTTATGAACATTAATTTCGAGCGTCTCAGCACGGCGGGATCGATCCGCTCGAAGTCCGGCATGAAATCGTTCTCCTCGAGCATCGGCACGTTATAAAGAGCGCCGCCGAAGATATCCACGCTGTTGAAGAAAATCGGATAAGTCGGGCTCGGTACGAGAGCATAATCGTCCCTGTTCAGGAACGCCGAGGAAAGATTCGCAATGCCTTCCTTTGACCCCACGAGGATTAGGACTTCGTCGTTCGGGTCGAGATCGACGTTGAACCTTTTCCCGTACCAGTACGCAACTGCTCGCTTAAGTTCGATGGAGCCGCCGCCCTCGGGATATCTGTTTACGTGCCTTTCGTTGATCGCGCGGGTGAGTTCCTTGCGGATTTGTTCCGGAACTGGAAGGTCCGGACTTCCCATGCCCATGTCTATGATATCCACCCCGCGCATCCTCGCCTCGTTCTTCAGGCGGTTGATAACCGTGAAAACGTAAGGCGGGAGGTTTATGATTCGGTTCGATTGAAGATTCTCTATGTCGAAAAATCCCATATACCCGTTCCTTTCATAATTCTCAAAGCATGCATACTGCTAATCTGATATTTTAACATTCGCGACTGAAAAATATAGCGGGTTAAACAAATTGGCTTACTATTAACCCGGATTTCTAACCAGAAAAATCCGGAAAATCGTAAAAAAGGGCGATCTCCGGTGTTGCATCATCGACTCTAACTCGGTCACATACGAAACAGTATGCTCCCTCGTTCTTGCTCGATGCGTCTTGTATCTTATCCCTTTTATACGATTTCAACTCACATTTGTGAAAAATGTGAGTTGATTATTTTGTTTTACATGGAATGGTTAAGTTTATATAATAGACGCTGCAAATCATCTAAGGAACCGCAAAGGGACGGAGCAGATGTTCGGTGTTACGTTGCGGTGAATCCGAAACCGAAGCGCAATGAAAAAAATTGACGTTGAAAACCTTGTAAAAGAGATGCGGGCCGGGAATGTCAGGGCGTTGTCGAGGCTGATGACGCTGGTGGAGACGAAGCCCGAGTCGGCCGCGGGGATAATGAAGGCGGCGCACTCTTCACACAAGGTTTCGAGGCGGATAGGGATATCCGGCCCACCCGGAGCGGGCAAGAGCACTCTGGTGTCGAACCTGATCGACTCGGCGGTCAGAGACGGGCAAAGGGTGGGCGCGCTCTGCATCGATCCCACTTCGCCGCTTACTGGAGGCGCGATACTCGGAGACCGTGTGAGGCTTTCCGGCTCATTCGATTCGAGAAGCGTTTTCATAAGGAGCGTGGCATCCGGGGAAAGCCTTGGAGGGCTCGCGGAAGCGACGCGGCTGCACACGTTTCTGCTCGAATCGTTCGGATTCGATCTCGTGCTGATTGAGACTGTGGGGCTCGGTCAGGTGGGCTATGACATAAGGAACATCGCCGAGACGCTGATACTGATCCTCGTTCCGGAATCCGGGGACACGGTTCAGATTCTGAAATCGGGCATAATAGAACTTGCGGACATAGTGGTGGTCAATAAATCGGACCGCGATGGAGCGGATGAGATCGCGGCGTCGTTGCACATAACATTTTCGGATCCGAAATCGGGATGGACGATCCCGGTGATAAAAGCCGTTGCACGGAACGACGTAGGTACGGAAGAGATACGAGAAGCAGCGAGGGCGCATCTTGAATATCTCGAATCGAGCGGAGAGATAGCAAGGTTCCGTGATCCGGGAGCAAGTCTCATGGACGCGATCGAGAAAGAGATATCGCGCCGTGTCAGGAACGGGCTAATCGACGGTGCGCCGGCCGCGGCGGCGATAGCAAAAGCGGTGTCGGACGGCGAACGGGACCCGTTTTCATCCGCCGCTGAAATCGCGGACATAATTTTCGGGGGAATGCGTCATGAGTGACGAGATCAAGAGGACGGTATTCACTTCACTTTCGGGGAAAGAATTGAAAAATCTCTACACGGAGGCGGACCTTTCAGGGTTCGATACGGAGGCTGAACTCGGCGCGCCCGGAAATTACCCATATACGCGTGGCGTGTATGACACGATGTATCGGGGCCGGCCGTGGACGATGAGGCTGTTCGCGGGCTTCGGCACGTCTGTCGAAACCAACGAGAGATACAGGTTCCTGCTGAAGCGGGGCCAGACCGGCCTGAGCGTAGCTTTCGACATGCCGACGCTGATGGGATATGATTCCGACCACCCCATGTCGCACGGCGAAGTAGGCCGCTGCGGCGTAGCGATCTGCACCCTCGAAGACATGGAAACTCTTTTCAGCGAAATTCCTCTCGACCGTGTGACGACGTCCATGACCATCAACGGCCCGGCGTCCATCCTGCTCGCTCTCTACATCGCCACGGCGAAAAAACAGGGCGTCACTCTCGACAAGATAGGCGGTACGATCCAGAACGACATCCTCAAGGAATACATGGCTCAGAATTCGTGGATATTCCCGCCCGAGCAATCTTTGAGGATCATCACCGACATATTCGGATATTGCGCCAAGGAAGCGCCGCGCTGGAACACAATCAGCATCAGCGGCTATCACATCCGCGAAGCAGGTTCGACAGCTCAGCAGGAACTCGCGTTCACGCTGCTTAACGGACTCGAATACGCTCAACGCGGAGTGGACGCCGGGCTCGACATAGACACTTTCGCCCCGAGGCTTTCGTTCTTTTTCGACGCGCACCTCGACTTTTTCGAGGAGATTGCGAAGTTCAGGGCGGCTCGCAGGATATGGGCGAAGGAGATGAAACGACGCTTCAATCCGAAAAAGGAAGCATCATGCAAACTGCGATTCCACACCCAGACCGCAGGCGTCTCGCTCACGGCCGAGGAACCGGAAAACAATATTGTGAGAACGGCTTACGAAGCGCTTTCGGCGGTGCTCGGAGGCACGCAGTCGCTCCACACCAATTCCATGGACGAAGTCCTCGCGCTACCGACTGAAAAATCGGCGCTGATCGCGCTCAGGACTCAGCAGATTCTCGCTTATGAGACCGAAGTCGCGAATACGATCGATCCGCTCGCGGGTTCGTATTACGTGGAGTCGCTTACGAATGATATGGAGAAAGCGTTTTATGATTACGCGGATAAGGTGGAGAAAATGGGCGGCGTTCTGAAGGCGCTCGACCACGCTTTCTTCCAGAAGGAGATCGCGGAGTCCGCTTTCCGCTATCAGAAAGAGCTCGAAAAAAAGGCGAAATTCCAAGTAGGCGTGAATATTTTCAATATTGCGGAGAAGCCTTCCATAGAGCTTCTCAAGATAGGGCAGGAGACCGAAGACAAGCAGATCGAAAGAGTGAGAAATTTCAAATCGAAACGCAACACCGCCGCCGCGAACAATGCTCTCGCGGAACTGAAAAAAGCCGCCGTGTCGAAAGAGAACCTAATACCATTGATCGTCGGCGCGGTGGAATCACACGCGACGCTCGGCGAGATAATCCAGACGTTCAAGGACACTTTCGGGATATATAAGGAAAGATTGTTCCTATAAAAAAAGGTATTTCAAAAACTATAGATCAATTCAAACGGAGACTTTGCGAGTGTGGAGTTCGCGAAGGATCCTGACGATTTCATCCGTTTCGGCGCCGGGATCGAAAAGTGCGGACACTCCGGCTTTCAGGAGTTGGCTTTTATCCTCTTCCGGGATGATGCCGCCGCCGACCACCATGATGTCCTCCGCCTTGTTTTCGCGGAGCAGTTCGAGGACTCTCGAGAAATGGGTCATGTGGGCTCCGGCGAGAGAGCTGACTCCCACGAAATCCACATCTTCCTGAATGGCCGAGTTCACGATATCTTCGGGCGTTTGTTGCAGACCGAGGTAGATGACTTCCATTCCCGCATCCCTCAAAGCACGAGCCACGACTTTTGCGCCGCGGTCATGTCCGTCCAGCCCGGGTTTTGCTATCACAATCCTTATTTTCTTGTCGGCCATTGCAGCCTCCCGCGAATCTCAGAAATTGAATGAAAGGCCGAGCGATTCGTATCTATAGTCGGTGGTATCGTTCAGCCCGAGCAGTATCGAGCCTCTGTTCTGATGAACGTATCTCAACGCCCAATTCCACGTGTATTCGCCCTGATAAAGCGTCATTTCCCCTATGAATACCATGCTTGGAGTGACCGCGAATTCAGCTCCCGCCATCGTCCCGAGCCTCGTCCCGGATATCCCCTGATAATTGTCCTGAAACAAGCTGAGGTGGAAATTGAATTTTTTGGTCGGCACGTCCACGACTCCGAAGAAATAGGAGCCGTCAACGTGTTCGTATTCATATCTTTGTGCTCCGAAGGCGTAAGCCCATTTTTTGGCCGTTGTTTTGTTTAGAAAATATTTCTTTCCGGGGTTGTATTTAATGCCGATCATGCGGCCTTTGATGGTCCCGGACGTGGCTATGCTGAATTCGTTGTACGAATAGCCGTATCCTCCGGAAACCTTGCGTTCCGCGCCGCTGATCTCCAACCCTCTTCCGAGTCCGTAATTCATACTGTACGAATTATCTGTTATGGAGCCCCAATCACTGAGATAATCGGAATCGTATTTGTAGCTTTCCGAGAAACTGTATTTACCTGTATAGAACGAAGCGGCATAGCGATTTTTCGCTTGAACGTCCGCAGTCGGCATGAACCAGAGTCCGGAAAAGCCGTCTTTCGTCGGAAATTTAATTTCAAGGGAACTCCCGACGACTTTTTTCTTGGATGATTTATCGCTTTTATCGGTAGAAACTTCTTCCTTCTTGCCTTCCGCTGGCGCGGCCGGCGCCGTGGAACTTTCGTCGCTTGAGGAAGCGGACGACGAACCTCCTCCCCGGCGGGATCTCGAACTGCTGCTCGAAGATGAACTTGCAGATGACGACGCCGGCGTTGCTGATGCGCTCGAACTTGTTGAATCCGACGATGAGGAGTCTGAAGAACTCGATGCCGCAGAGCTTCGCCTTCTCGACGATGTCGTCGAAGAGGAAGACGATGCGGCGGAAGAGGAAGAGGCCGCGG
>JAKLIR010000022.1 GCA_022709505.1 bacterium
GACGATCTGTTCGTTGGGGAGCTCGCGTTTTGTCAGATCGTTCGCCATGTCGAGAGTGGTCAGGGATTGCGGGTGGATCGGGCCGACGTAGGCTTTCACCACTTCGGGCGCGGGGTGCAGGTCCATGGAGATTATTATGTCTCGCACAGTGTCCGCGTCCGCATAGTTCAGTTGCAGCTTCGCTATCTGAACGACTTCGTCCTTCACGCCGAGAGTGTCCGATTCGGCCTCTTTCGCGATGACGTGGTATGAGCCGCCGTTCCTGTAGTACACGAGTCCGTATTCGCTGAGCAGATCGAACAGGCCTGCTTCTACGGATTTTTCCTTGAATGAAAAATTCACGCGGGTCGATGCGAGCCTGTTTTCGATTCCCGGCGTATAGTAAATATCATTCTGTGTTTTTTCCGCGATTTCCTTGAGAACTCTGAAAAGGGAAACGTTCGCGGCTTGGAGGGAAATGAGATTTCGGTTGTTGTCAACGATGTCGATTTTAATAGAGCCGGAGTTGTCCGAAGCGTTGCCGCCGGTGTATTTCAAGCTTACGTCGGAGCTGTTGTCGAGCCTGCCGGACGGAAGCCGATCAGGGGCGGCTTGTTGCTGAAAAGCGCCTTGGGACGGCGGCGCTTGAACGGGCGCCGCGGACGGTTCGTCGCTTCGCAGGTTGCCTATCACCGGCATCCCCGGGGAAACCCGGTCCACCTTTGCGCCGCCGCGGAGATATTCCGGTTCCACGTCGTCGCCGCTCAGGGGTTTCCTTCCGTCGAACGTCTGGAGAGTGTCGCAGTAAACGTACCAGTTGTGGGCGAAGCTGACTTTGGCTATCGCCACGGGCGCGTTTTCTCTGGACACCAGAACGGTGGTTCCCACCGGATATTTCTCGGGAGCGTTGCTCATGAACGAGAACGACCTGTCATAGGAGTTCAGGATATTATCGGCGCGCGCGGCCGATGCGCCGATGGTAACGAGCGCGGCAAAAACAAACAGCGCAACTTTTAAACGCATAGTTGCCTCCGGGTACTTTTATTAAAGAAAAACTATTGGAAAATTACCACCTTACAGAGTGTATGTCAAGGCGAAACGGTCAAAATAGAAAGGCCCGGCGCCGCGCCGCGATTTTTGCTTGATATCCAAGAGTTCGAGGTGAATGTTTTCAACAGGTGAATCCCTGTCACTTGTAAAGGTATATCCCGCAGTCCGATCCGGAGTTGTAAACCCAGTACGCTCTCCATGGGAGAATGAAGTTATTCGAGTTCGGTAGAATACTGATATAAGCGCCGGATGAATAGTAATAAATCGTCGGGAGGGTTTTTGTTTCCGCGCCCTGCGAGCATTTCAGCGTTGCTTTCGAATCTTTCCAATCGAGAACCGCGTTGTAGGGATTTGAAAACATGTTCCAACCGGGAAGCAGGTTGACAACGACGGCCGGATTGGTGATCTCTATGCCGCTTGTTTCGACTTTTCCGACGTTGTTTTCGGAATATATCCAATATCCGCGGCCGATCTGGAGTGTGACCGGTTGGTTTTTCGGTTGGTACGCGGGAGTGTTCGTGTAGAACACGATTTCGTAAGCGCCTCCGCCGAAGACGGAAGGGGACAGTGCGCCGTTCAAGGTGGAGACGCCGATTTGGTTCCAGCCGCTGTTGATTGTGAGTCCGAGAGCGGCGGGCGACACCGAAGCCGTGGCCGCGGCGGAATAGTTGGGCGCTTCGTCATAGGTGAACGCGGCGTAATAATATGTCAGGATGTTGCTCAATCCGTCGTCGGTGTGGCTCGTGCCGCGGCTGTTGTAGATGAGAATCCCGTCCGTGGCGTTTTTGGGGAAATCGTCTGTTTTTCTAACAATGATTACGCCGGCGAAATCCGGGTCCGAGGGGTTGGACCAACTGAGCGCGGCTTTTGTGTCCGCGGCAATGGCGGTGAGGCCGGAAACGCGTGCGGGCGGTTCGTTGTCGATCGGTGTGGCTGAAGCGCTTTCGCCGGCGGAGTAATTCGGAACGTCGTCGTGCGCGAAAGCCGAATAGAAGTATGTGTTGCCGTTTGTCAGTCCGGTGTCGGTGTAGGAAGCATTAAAGCCGTCGTAAACCAACGTTCCTTCGTTCGGAGTCGCCGGGGCGGAGGTGTCGCCGCGCACTATTTTCACGCCCTGAAGGTCCGCCTCGGACGGGTTGTTCCATTTCAGAATCACTTTGGAGTCCCCCGGCGCGGCGGAGAAGGAAGTCACCTGTCCCGGGGAGATATTATCGACGCCCGGGACGGCGGAAGCGACCGCGGCGGTTGTCGAGAAGCGCGGCACGTTGTCGAAAGCGAAGGCGGCGTAAAAATAAGTGTTTCCATCAACGAGGCCTTCGTCCGTGAACCTGACGGCGGCGCCGGAATAGACGCGGTCGCCGTCCGTTGGAGAGGTCGGAAAGCTGTCGGAGCGGCGGCGCACCATTACGCCCGCGAGATCCGCGTCGCCGGGGGGAGTCCATGCGAGGCGCACTCTTCCGGTCGCGGGGGAGGCGGTCAGGCTGGTTACCGGCCCCGGGGGAAGAGTGTCGAGTGTTTGGCCGTTGCTGTTCGTTGGGACAGAGAAAGCGCCCGCGCCGTTTTGAGCTTTGACGGAGAAATAATAGGTCGTTCCTTCGTGCAAGTTATAGGAGGTGATCACAGCCACGGTGGCGGTTCCCGCGCTTGTCCACGGCAGGACGTTCGTTGCGCCGGGGGATGTTCCGATCGCTATCCAATAAGCCGTGATCCTGCTTTCGGCATCGGTGGTCGAGGACCAATTAGCCGAGATGCTTACCGGGTCTTCGAAATAATCCACGTCTATATCCGGGCCGTCGTTGACGTTTGCTATCTGAAGCGGAGGGGTGGTGTCAACTTTCTGTCCGTCGGAATGTGTCGCCGGGCCGAGTGCTCCGACTCCGTTGATTGCCCGGACTGAAACAAAATATCGAACCCCGTTTGTGAGAGTGAGTCCGGTTCTCGTCATGGATGTTGAAAGCAGGTTGTCCGTCCAGTTTATGATGTTGTCGTTTCCCGCGCTCGTGCCTACCGCGTACAGGTAGCCGGCGACACCGCTTTCCGGGTCGGTCGCCGTTGACCAGTTCGCCGAGATGGTGTCAGCGCTCGTTGTATAGTCGATGTCTTCACCGGCGCCGTCGTTCACTGTCGCGACGGCGGTCGGCGGTGTTTCGTCCTCGAGTATGGTGAAGCTGAAAATCGTACTCCAAGCGCTGTAGTTGCCGGCGCCGTCTTTCACTCTGACCTTCCAATAATATGTTCCCGCCGGCAGCGGCGTGGAAAGGTTATAGTAAGGAGGCTGGATATCCAGACGGGTGATTTCCGGCGAACTGAAATCGGAATTGTTATCCACGAGAAGTTCGTATTTCGTTCCGGACGGATCCGCTATGGGCGTCCAGCCGAAAGATGGTGTTTTTGTCGAGGAGGTGGAGTAGTTCGGCGGAGTGAGAAGTGTGGGGACTCCGGGTGGGATCGAATCCGGCGCCGATATCGAGGCGGTCATCGTCTCTCCCTTGGCGCTTATGTTCGACAGCGAAACGCCGCTGGGAACTCCGGAATAGAGTTTGCTGTTAGGAGACGTATTTGAATCGAACGACGTCATGTTTCCCTGATAGAACGGGTCGTACGCATCTCCCCTGTTCGGCGGATCGAGGATGGAGTCGAGATGTTGGATCGAGCCCGCTTCTTCGAGGTCCACGAGCTTGTGAGTTTCATCCGTGTTGTCCGATCTCGTCTCGTCGATGTGCCATATCAGGACGCCCGCGCCCGGGAGGCCCGAGTCGTAGCCGGTTTTTTCGCGGTTTTCGATGAGGAAATATTCGCCGGGCCCGGCTATCTCGGGACCGTTTGCGTTGTCGAGGAGTTGGAGTATGCCGTGGTCCGCGCCGGAGGCGGTCTCCACCGCTTTGAGTTGCGCGGAGGACTCCGGTCCCGTCACCTGCCGGGGAACGGCCCAACCTTCGAGCCACTTGGACCATGCGTCGGGGTGCGCCGGGCTGTCCCCGGAAGTCGTCACCGTATTCCAATTGCCGCTGCCCATGATGCTCCACGAGCCGACGCCTTCGGAAGAGTTTTCAGTGTCGTAGAGATCGGGAAGCCCGAGGCTGTGTCCCACCTCGTGCGCTATCACGCCGATTGTCGTCTGTTTTGAATTCTGGGAGTTGTACATCAACTCTCCGACCATGGTGTAAGAACCGCTTTTACTGCTCGATGAACACGTGCCTATCTGAACTCCGTCCGCGGTCGCGGGGGCGGGGATTTCGCACGCGTTGTGAGCCCATATCCCCGGGCTCGGCGGTTCGCCGTACGATTTTTCATAGCCGGCGAGTATTATCACGAGGTGGAGCTCGTCCGATGTAAGCTTCCCGTCGGTGTTGCGGTCGAAACTCGAGAAATCCACAAACGAGTCCGCCGCGTGAATCACGTCGGCGACAGTCTGTTCTCCGTCGCTGTTGGGATGCGAATGCGGAACAGTCACCACCACGACGCCGTTGTTCGCGCTTCCGTAGCTTTCCGGCGCGGGCAGCAACTGCAATTGTCCGTAGGACACTTCTTTGTAGTAATCTTTCACGCTGCCGGAACTCCCGAAAATCCTCTGTTGCCAGTCGGATTCGGATGTCGTGAGAGATTTGTCCGTGAACGCGGCCGCGATGACGAGAAGGTATTGGTTTCCGGTGTTGTCGATCATTTCGTTGGTCTGTCTCGTTGCTGTGGTGATGCGAGATGCGGAGCGGCGCGCGGCGAGTATCCGCGCGGCGGGCGGTCTCTCGATACCGGCCGGAGCGTCTTTCCCGACTATCAGCCCGGAGGCCGTTTTATTCCCCGCGGAGTCCACGCGTCCGTATTCCCAGTACCCCGTGCCGGGATTAAGAACGATCGGAAAACCGGTATCCGTTTTACTGAAGTTGGCGAATTCGTCGCCCGTCTTCACCGCTCTGAAAGTCGAGCCGTCGGGTTGCGGGACATAGAATACGCCGTTGAACGCGGGCGCCGCACATGCGACATTGAAACATAGCACCGTCGCGAGCGCGGCGATTATCAATGCAGGGAGACGAGCTGCATTTTTTAGTGTTAGTTCTATATCCGATCGACGCAAAGACAACCCCATTTATACGTGGCGTTCGATATCAGATTGGTACATTATATAATACAACCTTTTAAAAGAATCATGCAATGTCAATAAATGGTGTACGGCGGAAAAGCCGTGAGACAATGGAAAATCAGGAAAATCCTTCCGGCTTCGAAAGGATACGAATCGCGGGGAGAGCGATTTTTAAAAAAACTTCAGTGTTTCGGCGGAAGCGAGTAAAATTACATGAAAGCCGGTTCCTTCGAAGGGACGGGCTCGGAGGGCGCGGATGCCGGTAGTGTTCCGGGACAGCCTTGAAAGCCTTCTCATGAAGGCCAGCGAATATATGGATTATTCCGGTCTCGATCTGATCCGGCGCGCATACGAATTCACGGTAGAGAGCAACCGGCGTTTCGAATTCCTTCGTTTTTCAGGCGAGCCCGCCATAGTTCATCCTCTTTCCGTCGCTGAGATGCTCGTCAACTGGCGGCTCGATCAGGAAACCGTCGCGGCGGGAATCCTTCACGATATCATCGAGGACCCCGACATTCACGCGGTGCAGCTTCGGGCGACGTTCGGGGACACCGTCACCACCATGGTGGACGGTGTTTCCAAGTTGAAAAAATTCGAACTCCCGGAATCGACGGACGCGGATACCGCTTATTATTACAAAATCTTTCTCGCGGTGGCGCGCAACCCGCGCGTCGCTCTGATCAAGATAGCGGACCGGCTTCACAACATGCGCACGCTCGACGCCCTGCCGGGCTTCAAACGAACCAAGAACTGTATCGAAACGAGAAAAATTTTCATCCCACTCTCGAAATTCCTCGGCATGGACGCCGTGATGGAGGAGATGGAGGACATCTCTCTTCAATACCTTCAACCGGAAGAATACCATTCGCTGCTCGAACAACTCGAAAAAACGGTCGAGTCGGAAAATGAGGTTTTCGAGAGGGCTGTGAAAGACCTCGTCCCGGCGCTTCATGAAGCGGAACTCGACGCCAAGACGAGGGTGTTCCGGTACAATTTATACTATATTTTTTCCCAGAAAAGGACCTCGGGGCTGAAGCTGCCGCGGACCGGACAGATAGAGATCACCGTGCCTAACGAGAACGATTGCTACCGGGCGCTTCAGGCCGTACACAAGACTTTCAGCAGTTTTTCCTCGGGCTTTCAAGACACGGTTTTCTTTCCTTCGATCGACCTCAAGCGGATGCTCGAAACCGGTGTGATCGATTCGCACGGCCGCAGGTTTCTCGTTCGCATTGTTTCCGAGGAAATGAAGCGGATAAACAGGTGGGGCGTGGTCCCATTCCTCGCGGCGCCGAGGGAGATCACAAAGACCGATTTCCTAACCGAAAGGCTGGACCTCGTCCACAGAATCGTCGAAAAGTTCAACGAGGAATCAGGCGCGAGCGATGAGGACGAACTCGTTGACATCATGACGCGCTCCGTCCTGCGGAAAAAGATACTCGTGTACACCCCGGAAGGCGACCGGATCGAACTTCCCGAGGCGGCGACGGTGCTCGATTTCGCCTATCAGCTCGGCGCGGAGATCGGCAACCGTTTCAAGAGGGCCGAAGCGAACAATGAGAAGGTCGGAATGGATTTTCAGCCGAAACTTTTCGACCAGTTGAAGATATTCACGGACAAGGCGGTGTCTCCCGATATCAGATGGATCGAACACGCGCACACGCCCGAAGCGAAAATGCACATAAAGAGAAGCCTCTCGACGCAGTCCCCGGAGAAAGCGGAGGCCACAGGTAAGAGGACACTGCTCAGCGTGGCCGCGGAGAACAATTTGTGTCGCGGCGGCGCGAGCGCGGAACTCGACGGCCTCCTGCTGCCGGTAACGGAATTCCTCGGCATGAAAGGCGTGTCCGAGTTCTATTCACAGGTGGGGTTCGGCGAGATCGATATCCCCTCGGCGCTCGGGTTTCTGAGGGAGCAGTACAGGCTTTCGCAGATGATCGACGTGAGGGAACTCGAACCCGCCGCGCTCGGGCAGAAGATTTATCAGACGGAGATACCCGCGAGAGTCGTCGATTCCGAGCGCACGCTTAAAGTCCCTCTTTATCCGTGCGAATACTGTTCGCCGCTGCCCGGCGACGAGGTTACGATTTATGCGACCGGCCGGCGCGCCGTGCTTCACAGGAAAGACTGTTCGAAAGCCGGGCGCATCCTGCTTCGCGCGAGAAAACAGATCGCGGTCTGGGGCGTGACGAAGGGAGTGCAGTTCCCCGCACGCATCATCGTGAAGCTGATCCGCGCGAAAAAAGCATATCGCGAGGTGCTCCGCGTATTCGAGAAAGCGGAAGCCCCGATAGTTTTCACGCACACGAATTTCTCGCGGGAGAACGGGCTCGAAACCATAGAATTCATAATCGAAGCTCGCGGCGCTTCGCACGTTGCGAATATCTGCGACGAGCTTCTTTCCCACAAAGATGTCGTATTCGCAAAAAGAATCTGAGGAAACCGTTCGAACTTTCGTCGCGCTTGAAGTCCCGGAGCATGTGAAGATGCGGCTGGGCGAGCTGACGAAGAACTTGGCGAGCTCGTTTCCGGGAGCGAAATGGACGCGGCCGCAGGGTTTTCACATAACATTGAAATTCCTTGGAAACATCCCTTCGGGGAAGGTGGCGGAGACCGCCCGCGCTCTCGGAACCGTCGAAGCAAAACGGTTCGAAGCGGAATTCGACAGGATAGGATTTTTCCCGTCCGGAGGGAAGGCGCGCGTGCTATGGGTGGGGCTCGGCCGCGGCGCAGCCGAGAGCAAAGAGTTGTACGATTCTGTTGAAAGCGCGCTCTCCCCGGTGGGGTTCGGTCCGGAAGAACGGGAGTTCAAGGCCCACCTGACGCTCGCGAGGTTCAAAACGCCCGTCCGAGCGCCGAGAGAGATAGCGGATGCCTCCGTGGGATGTCCCTCTTTCACCGCTGCAAAATTCGTTCTTTACAAAAGTACGCTGACGCCCGGCGGTGCGATTTACACCCCGCTCGCCGAATACGAGCTCGGATGATTTCGCAGGTTCTATCCCATATTTTTTACCAATGTGGGTTGAAATCGCAAAAAGGGATGAGATGCAAGACGCATCGAGCGAGAACGAGGGAGCATACTGTTATGTATGTGACCGAGTTCGAGTCGATGATGCAACGCCGTGGATCGCCCTTTTTGCGATTTCATGGATATTTCTTGTGAAAAATCCGGACTATTGGAACAGCGGAATCGAAACTATGAAAGCCGATCCCTCTCCGGGTTCGCTTCTGACGCTTATGCTCCCCCCGTGCGCTTCGATGATTTTTTTCACCGAGAAAAGCCCGAGGCCGGCGCCGGCGGCGAGATGTTTCGTCCGGTCGAGTCTCCCGAACGGCTGGAACAGGGAGTCGATTTCCTCTCTCGACATTCCTTCGCCGTGATCCCGAATTTCCACCACCGCGAAGTTCTTCGACGCCGTCGCCTTCACTTCGATGTTCGCGCCGTTCGGACTATATTTAGCCGCGTTCGATATCAGATTGGAAAAGACACGCTCGAGTTTTTTTTCGTCGGCGTAAACGATCAGGCCTTCATCGGCGGATAGCTGTATGTCGTGCTCCGGCGCGATTTCAGCTTGAGAGGAGACGGTTTCTCCGAGGAAGACGGTGAGGTTGAGCTCTTTTTTCACCAGATAGAGATTCCCGGATTCGATCTGGATGTCGATCATGAGGTCGTGGGTCATTTTTTCGAGCCGGTCCGCCTGTCTTATTATGCGATCGAGGACGGGGGCGAGTTCCTGAGGCATGGCGGTTTTTCTCTTTATGCGTGCGGCC
The DNA here is from genome assembly GCA_022709505.1 of bacterium. GTDB lineage: Bacteria > UBP15 > UBA6099 > UBA6099 > UBA6099 > JAKLIR01. The sequence goes on from JAKLIR010000022.1 coordinate 8,879, forward strand.
GAAGCTCCGATCACCATGATCGGATTGTTGAGGTCGTGAACCACGGAGGCGACGAAATTACGATGCGCCTGATCGCGGTCCGAAATGTCATCGGCCATTGTGTTGAACGTTCTGCATAGGGCGCCGAGCTCATCTGCATGGCCTTCCGGGACGCGTGCTGTCAGATTGCCGGCGCCGAACGAGCGCGCCGTTCGGATCAAACTGAGCGTCGGTTTCAATATCCGACCGATGAGGATGTAGGACCCCACGGCCGCTATGAGCGAAACGAAAAATATAATGCTCAAGGTCCATTGATCGAGCATCAGATGCAGTTTCCTGCTTGATGTGACTGTGCTCTCGAGTGTTTTTTCCTTTCTGTCTCTGAAACGCTCCACGGCGGCTATCATGGCTTCCGAGCCGCGGCTCATCTTCAGATACTGAATGGGTGACGATTGCGCTGAAATGTAATAGTCCTGATACTTCTTCTGGATTTCTTCTATGAGTTTGTCGTCTTCATCCGAAGTGTTGTAGTTGTCGAGCTCCATGAACGCGTTTTCGACCACAAGCATGGCGTTCTTTTTCTTTTGAAGGAAATACGCTTTGCCCGTGGTTCGCCAGAGCATGTCCTCGCGCCATTCTTCAAGTATGGCGCGTTCGAGCTTCTGGGCGGTTTTGAGCGCATTCATGTCGTTTATCGCCCGCAGGCTCATTGAATGTATTGTGGAGTTAACTATGAACAGTGCGCCGGATAATATTACGAAACAGCCCATCATCAGCCCCATCCACAAAATTATGAAGCGTTTGATCCCGGAAGGGGGCTTTGAAGACGGGCTAAGTTCATTCATTTTTCTTTTCCTTCAGCTTTTTCATCATTTCGTCATAGCCGAGCATGCCGCCTTTAAGGTTTATGAGGTTGGCGTACCCTTTGCTTTTCAGGAAGTTCGCGGCGTGCATGCTGCGGTTGCCCGTGCGGCACACTAAAACCACCCCTTTGTCTTTGGGCACCTCGGCCATTCGCATGGGCAGGTCTTTCAAGGGGATGTTCACCGCCTGTTCCAGCATCTTGGGAGTGACTTTTGTTTCTTCCGGGTCTCTCACATCTATGATCGCGATCTTGTTTTTTCCGTCGATCATGGACTTCAGTTGCTGCGGAGGGATTTCAGGAATCGAGGCATCATTTTTGGGCGGTTCGGTTCCGGGCGCGCCTGCGGTGTCGGCGGGAATCGCCTGCACCGTCACGCTTTGGGTGGCTGCTTTCGGCGAAGGTGCGGCTGTTTTCGCCGCCGCCGCGACGGGAGCGCCCGGGTTTTTCGGGATTTCAACCGTCGATGTCGCCGCGGCGCCCGGCGCCCGTTTGAAGACGAATCCGCTGTTTTGATTCTTGTTGCAGCCGCATGTACAGATCAGAAATATCGCTCCAACTAAAAAAAACACACTTTTCTTTGCCATGGCGCGCCCTCATTGATTTGTTTAGACATTCTCTGCTTGCTATGGTTCCAATTATAACGCTTAAGCGCCTGTCCGCGATAGTGGTGGGGGCTTCTCATGAATTTTTCTCGAATCCGGCGAGCCGTTGACGAATCCGGATTCATTGTCAAGCCGAGGCGAATTTCGGCTCACATTAATCTGAAAAATCCGCTACAGAGACCGTTCGTGTAATTTCAGGAGGGATTTATTAAATGAAACATTTTGATTTGCGGTGAATTCGCAAATCAAAAATAATATTTAACCGAAAATCAATAAACGCCTGATTTTCAAGGATATTTATATATAGGATTAAAACTTTTCAGTATTGAGGATTCTATATAAAGGACTTGGGACGGGGAGGGGACGGATGGAAGGGTTGTATTTGAGATGAAGGTCGGCGCTGGAAATTTCGAATTCCGGTCATCGGCGGTTTCGCCCGGCGAACCGGTTTCGGGATTTTCGGTTTTCCCATTGGCGATCCGGTAAAGGATTGCTGAAAAGGTACGAGATTGACATGGCGGAGAAAGAAAAAAAGCGGGTGTTGTCGGACGTGGGATGGGCGGGTGTTTTGGTGTGCGCCGCCTTATTCGTTGTTTATCCGATTGTGTTTCAAGGGAAGATAAACGCGGGGCAGGACAACGCGCTGTTTTTCATTCCAAGGCATATTTACATGCACGACGTTTATCGCCGCGGAGAGATCCCGGTGTGGCATCCGGGAATAATGTGCGGCGTGCCGGCGGAATCTTTTTATGCTCCGGCGAACACTTATTATCCGGTTCAATATCTGACTTTTTTCATTAAGGATGGATTTACGTCATTCAATTTTCATTCCGTAATCACATACATATTCGTCGCCCTGAGTTTTTTCGTGTTCGCCCGAATCGGGCTTCGCGGGTCGCCGGCCGGCTCGGCTTTCGGAGCGATAATTTACCTTATGAACGGCTTCGCTCTCGCTCGGGGGGAACATTCCAATATTCTGATAAATTATTACTGGCTTCCGATCGTCATACTGTCCGTTTTCGGATGGATGCGCACGAGGAGGATCTTTTGGATATTTCTGCTCGCGCTTTCGTTCGGGATGCAGACTTTCGCGTTTTTCCCCATACATCTCGAACTGTCGCCGGTGATTTGCGTCTTTGTGTGGCTGTCGTGGAATTTCATAAAGGACAAGGATGAGCCCCGTCGCGACATCGGTTCCGCGATCTGGTTGATGTTCGGGTTTGCGCTCGGCGTCGCCGCGGTGCTTTTCATACTTGTTCCCATCGCAGAGCACGGGAGTAACGTCGAGCGGCTTCCGTGGCGCTGGATTTCGGAGATGAAAGGGACGCTGAACGTCAGAGACGTATTCGTGATGTTTTTCCCGGGTTTCTTCGGGAGCTATTTTAATAACACGAATTGGACTCAAGGAGCGTATTCGCCCGAATTCTCGGGGTTCACCGGATTCGCGGTCATGGTTTTCACATTTTTCGCCGGAAGGAAATCGTTGGGGCGGAAAGGGTGGTTCTTCCTTGCCGTCGCGGGCTTGGGGTTCATCTTGCTTTTCGGAGTGAAGACCCCCATAGGCCTTTTGTTCTACAACGTGCCGTTGTTCCACATCACGCTGAACCCCGGAAGGATGTTCTTCCTCTGGTTTTTCGGGTTGGCTTCCGCTTCGGTGTTTGCGTCGCGATCGGTTTTTTCGGAAGATAGATACTGGTCGAAGACGGCTGGGATTCTTTCGGTATTTTCCATATTCATCGGATTGTCGATAATTGTTTTTCACGATCTCGTGAAAGATATTGCTCTCGGATTTTTCCACATGCTATTCGCAAGCAAAATGCTGTCCGGGTATTTCTTCAAGGGGATGATGCTCCATCAATGGTCATATTACTCGGGCAAGATATCGGCTGAGGTGTTCGACCCGTCTTCGAAATCGGTGATGATAGGATGTCTCACGCTCGGCGCGGCGTTGCTGCTCGGAGCGCTCAACGGCGCGAAAAACGTCAAATTGAAAATCGCGCTTTGGTTCATATTAACAATCATATCTTTCGGATATCTTATTCCCCAACTCAGCACGTACGCGCCGATGGAAAGGCTCGAACGGCAGCCTCAATATTCAAAATGGGTTTCGGAGAACACGGGTACTTCGAGGTATCTCCCGCATCTGGGATGGTCGCACGAGTTGAGTTGGCCGATTTCTCAGGAAGCGGACACAATCTACGGCAACGTGAACCTCTCCGCGGGATATGTGCATTTTCACCCCTTGTTTTCGAAAAATTATCCGAAGTGGGATTATGACTGTCGCTATCTCGGGACGAAATACCTGAGCAACAGATCGATCGCGGATATGAACCATCCGAGCTGTATGAGAGGAAGGTTTGTGAAGGAATTCCCGCAGGCGAAGGATAGTCCGGGCGAGCCGCCGGTGAGGATTTACGAAGTCGCAGGTGCGCTGCCAGTCGCATATCTTGCGCCCGATTATTTGGTGGTCAAGGACGGCGCGAAACTGATGCCGCTCCTGAGGAGTCGGAGTTTCGATCCCCGGCGGACGGTCGCGATTGATGACGGACGCGATGCGGCGGAGGCCGGGATCAGGCATGGTGAAAAACCGGATATGAAAGATGAAGCCATTCTAACGAGACCGGCGTCGAACAAAGTGATGGTAAAGACCGTTTCCGCGGGGCCGCGCGTGCTTGTGGTGCTTGACACGTGGCTTGAAGGCTGGAGGGCGACGGTCGATGGGCGCCCCGTCGGGATCGATAGGGCTTTCGGCGCTTTCAAGGCGATTCCACTGAGGTCGGGGGAGCATGTCGTCAAACTCGAATACCGGCCGGTGATCCTCTTGAAATATCTTCCCGTGAGCCTCGCCGCATGGTCGATCATCTTATTCGGATTATTGTTTACGGGCCGGAAGCGCAAACGGCTCTGATGCAAAGTCACATTCAAGACGATTCGAATTGCGATAAGGTACAACTGCATCATTTCAGATGCATCATAATATCAGCATCATGAATTCTTTTCCTCTTTTGTCATTCCGGTCCGGCCGGGTGCGGAGATGTCACTACAGCAAAAACGAAATTCATATAGGGCCGAGGAGACCCGGTCGTTGATTGCGCAGAGGTGTCTCTCACGCCTTTTCTCAGCGTATCTTTTCCGTTCGTCATTCCGAGCCGAGACCCGGAATCCACGGGAGACAGGATGTCAGGGGAGGCGTTTCTGGTCGGTCGGGTAGCTAACTGCGGCCGGGTGCGGAGACCCGGCCCTACACAAAAAACGTCAAAACGCAAAAGATGAAAGAGCGTGCGGGACGCCCACACCCCCAGATAAAATCTCTATGTCGCGGAGCATCGTAACGAGGAAAGATAAAGGATTCAGAGTGAACATGAAACAGGGGGAAGGACTGTATCCGGGCAAAAAAAATGGGACTTCCTCTATGAGTTATGACAGACATTTCGAGCCGCTCGGTGGAGATCCTCCGTGATTTCTTAGACCGGATTTTTCTGTTGAACAATCCGGGAAATCGCAAGAAGAGCGATCTACTGTGTTGCATCATCGACTCAAATTCGGTCACATACTAAACAGTATGCTCCCTCGTTCTCGCTCGATGCGCCTTGTATCTCATCTCTTTTTCCGATTTCAAACCACATTGGTGAAACATGTGGTATAGACCGGACCTCCGTGTCCGGGGCGGCTCGGTTCCATCTACTCAACGAAATCCCACTGGAACTGAGTTTTCAACATAAAGTTTATCGGCCGATGAGCAGAAACACTTTAGATTATCTTCGAAAAATATCACAAATAAGACATTCGAGATGAATTTATTGCCGGGGCCTTTATTTAATCACGAAAGGTCTTTCACGCCAGCTTCGATTCTGCCCACGGTCTCGGCTATCAGTGATTCGTCAACGCTGCAGAACGCGATCCTGATTCCATTGATGTTGTTCTCGGCGTCTGTATGAGGGATGATGCCGAGTTTATATTTCTTCAAAAGGTGGTCCGCGAGTTTTTCCGCTTCGACCTTAACATTTACGAAAGCAAAGAAGCCGGAATTGAACGGGAGGGGCGTCGCGCCGGGGATGTCGGCGGCGGCGAGAGCTTTTTTCAAAGCAGAATATCTCTTTTCGAGGATGCCGACGATTACCGCGCGTTCCTTTTTTGCAATGCCGCCGTCTTCGATCGCACCGGCGATGGCTATCTGCGCGCCGTGGTTGCAATTCGAGATGGAGCCTCTTATAAAAGCTCCTATTTTGTTGTCCAGTTCCTTCTGGAGTTGTTCGGGATCGCCCCATGAAGGATGGAATCCGAAAGTGATGGATGCGATGCGACCTCCGTACAGGAGGAACTCCTTGGATGCGCCGTCGCATTTGATGGGGACGATCCGCGGATGCGCCCCGACGAACTTCCCGAATATCGATATTCCGGCCGCATCTTTGTCGTAAACGAAACCATCGTAAGCGTCGTCGAAGATCAGGATTATTTTGTTGCCGGTTTTCTCAGCCGCTTCGATGAGGCCTTTTCGCATATCCTCGGCGTCTCTGATTGTGGGCATGAAGCCCGTGGGGTTGTTCGGGAAATTCAGGATCGCCGTCACATCCTGTTTTTTTAACATTTCACCCACTAAGGAGAGGAACGATCCAGTGTCGAATCCTCCTTCCCGGAATAGGGGGAATGTGGCGATTTCGAGTTGCTGGCTATCTTCGAGAATGGGGTGGTAGTTCTCCCATTTGAGATCGTGGCAGATAATGGTCCGTCCGGGTGAAAGGAACAGGCGGGAGAGGAAGGCGATGGCCGCCGTCACACCCGGTACGGTTATCGGGTTTGAAATCAGGTTTTGGTCGAACTCGTATTGTTCGGAAAGTTTTTCAACGATCCATTTTCTCCATGCCGCCCGGAACTTTGGGGCGCCGTTGATCGGGGCGTAAGGGACGACCTGTTCGGGGTCGAGCGCGCTCAGTCTTTCAACCACGCTCGGGAGGTAGAAGGTGCGGACCGTGTCGTCGCCTTTGGGAAGGAAGAGGGAGGTTTTTCCTTGAGCGGAGCCGATAGTGGCGTCGATTTCCGCCTCTTTTTTCGCGCGGCCGCTCCAGTAGAATATTCCTTGTGGGAGAACGATCTCTCTTGCGATGTCCGACATTGCGCCGAGAAGGCCGGATCGTTCGAGCGCTTCGAATTTCATTGGAAAAATCTCCGATTCTATTTTTTAGCGTTGCCCGGGGTTTTGCGCTGTGCGGGTTTAGCGGCGGGGTCTTTCAGTTCGAGTTCCACGGTTTTAGCATCGCCCCAAATTCCGGCAAGGTTGTAGAAACCCCGCATTTCCGGAAGGAAAATATGCACTATAAGGTCTCCGAAGTCAATAATGATCCAGCCTGAGTCCGGTTTTCCCTCGTGTCCGTAGTGCGGGACACCGTTTTTCGAGGCGAACTCCATTATCCTGTCGCGAAGCGCGTCGAGGTGAATCCTGTTTTTCCCGGACATAATGAGGAAGTAATTCGTGAACTCGCAGTTTTTCCTTACGTCGAGAAGTTCTATATCGAAAGCAATGCCGCCGAACGCTACGTCGGCGAGTTTTCGCGCCAGAAGTTTTCCGGATTTCACTGAGTTTCTCCTATTCGTTTAGTTTGTCTTTTCCGATCACGACATTCATGTCCTGCACTGCTTCGGGATTGAGAGCGTACTCGATGTCGGCATTGATAAGTTTCGCGATCGATTCCGAGAATGGGTTCTTTTTGAGCACGACGACGGTGGAGCGTTCGTGGTCGAAGTCGCGCGCGTTTTCAGTCCCTATCACGTCGAAGCCGTAGTAGGTGAGGCGTTGTTGGTATATCTGCGCGATCATGGGCGAGCCGCACCCGTTCATCACGAGGACTTTGACGAGTCTGTGGCTGGGATGGAAGCCGCCTTTAAGGAGGCCGCCGACAACGTAAGGTATTTCTTTGGCGTCCGGGATCACGTAGCTGATGCCATGGATCGTTTCAGGCGTGCCGGGCAGCATGATCATTTTGAGGTTATTGCTGAGCTGTTTGTCGTAAAGGTTGGCGAGGTAGTACGCGTCGCTGAGCGAGAGGTTCGTTTCCACAAGCTGTTTCTTGATTAGGAGCGGAAGCAGGCGCGGCAATTTGGTTATGATGACTTCCGATGTGGTGGCTTTTTTCGCGAGAGCGTTCAGAACTTGCTGTTGGCGTCTGATCCGGCCGAAATCGCCTTCCGCGTCGTGCCTGAACCTCGAATAACCCACGGCTTGATCCGCGTTCAGGTGCTGGAATCCTCTCCTCAGATCTATGTAGAGCCCTTGCGAGCGGTCCTTGTATTTCATGTTCTTTTCGACGTCGATGTCTATGCCGCCGAGGGCTTCGAGAACCTTTTTAACGCCGTCGATCCTGAAAACGATGTAGTAATCGATCGGCACGTTCAGGAACTGCTGCACGGTGTCCATGGTGAGTTCCGGCCCGCCGGAACTGAACGCGGCGTTTATCTTGTCGAGCCTGTCATGGCCGGCGATTTCAACCCTCGAATCCCGGGGGATGGACACCAGATTGGCGAATTTATCCTTCACGTTTATGTGCGCCACCATGAGCGAATCCGTCCTGTTTCCGCCGTTGGCGTAGTCGAGGCCGGCAATGATCATGTTGAATTCCCTTTTGCTGTGGAAGGTGCCGTTCGCCCTGTTCCAGATAACCGACGCCGATATACCCCCCGGATTGACTTTCCAGATGTATATCACCACTCCCGTCGTTATCAGGCAGAACGAGATCAGCATGGTGAAGAAGTACACGTACCACGGGCGCCTTTTCGGTTTGACGAGCGCTCCGTGCGAGGGGTAGGAACTTTTTGCCATAGTTGCTTTTCCTTATCTTGCCGCGGACTTATAGAGTCCGTTTTTTATTATATATTTTTCCACGGGTTCCGGTAGTAAATATTTTATCGGCAGTCCCATCGAAACCCGTCTCCGGATGTCGGTGGAAGAGATCGCGAGAGCCGGCGCCTGCAGCAGTCTTATGCGGGACAGCACTTTTCCTCCGAGCGCGGCGTGAAGCTGTTTTGAGTCGTATCCCGGCCGGGTCACGGCTATCACGGTCGCTCTCTTGATCACCTCCATCGGTTCGCTCCATGTCAGGAGTTCCATCACCGCGTCGAACCCCGTGATGAAAAATATTTCGGCGTCATTGTCGGAGTATTCCGCCTGAAATTCGCGGATGGTCTGAATCGAGAATGAAGTGCCTTTTCTCTCTATTTCGGTTCGCGAGACGTCGAAATGGGGATTCGTGGCGGTTGCAAGCATTGTCATCATGTATCTGTGTTCCGCACTCGACATTTCCCACGTTATCTTGTGCGGCGGGTTCCCGGTCGGGACGAACACGACTTCCTCGAGCTTGAACTCGCATCTCGCCTGTTCGGCCGCGAGGAGGTGCCCGTAGTGAACGGGGTCGAACGTCCCACCCATGATCCCTATTCTGAAAGGCGTGCGGGTGCGGGATTTCGACTGTCGCGGTGTTGTCTTTTGTGAGGTGGTTGTTTTTTTGGCCATTTCGGGGACTGCTCTAAAGCATGCGCGCCGAGCCGTGCGGGCTCAACCGCGTTTCCTCCAAGAGAACAAGCCGCCGCTTCGGCGCGGTTCTTCCGGCTGTTCTTTGTGATTTCTGCTTAGTTCCTTAATTTTATTTTTCAATAGTTCGTTTTCTCTCAGTAGTACT
>JAKLIR010000220.1 GCA_022709505.1 bacterium
AAGGTGGAGCCGTGCTCACCGGGTTTGAAGACCCCCAGCACGTCTTTGCGCGATGCCACCGCGGAGATCGGCATGAAGCCGCCGGACAGCGCCTTGCCCATCACGATCGCGTCGGGGACCACACCCTCGTGTTGCACGCAGAAATTCTTTCCCGTGCGGCCGAAGCCCGTCTGCACTTCGTCGAAGATCAGCATGATCCCGCGCTCGTCGCACAGGCGGCGCAGCCCATCGACGAACTCCTGTTTCGCGGCGAAAATCCCGCCTTCGCCCTGAACGAGTTCGAGTATGATCGCGGCCGTTTTGTCGTCCGCGGCTTTCTCGACTGCCGCAAGATCGTTGAACGGGACGTGGCTGAAACCGGGCATCAGCGGCTCGAACGGATCCCGGTACACCGGCTTGCCGATAGCGGACAGAGAGAAGCCGGTGTGCCCGTGGTACGCTTTCACCATGGCGATCACGTTCGGCCGCCCCGTCGTCCCGCGTGCGAGCTTGATCGCCGTCTCGTTCGCTTCGCCCCCGCCGCAGCACAGGAACACATGGTCCAGTCCCGCGGGAGCGATCTCAACGAGCCGCTCCGCCAGCGCAGCTTTCATCTTCGACGCGAACACGTGGTTCCCCGCGTCGTATTCGTCCAGCGCCTCGTCCAGCGCCTTCACGATCTCTTCGTTGAGACGCCCCACGTTGAAACTCCCCGCCGAGCAGAAACAGTCGATATACTCGTCCTTCTCCTCTATATCCGTCACCATCACCCCGGAGCGCTTTCCCTCGATGAAATCAAGCCCGACAGTCGAGAGAAAAATCGTCTGAGTCAGATTGATGTATTTCTTGAAATCCCTGATCGCTTCCTCTTTGATCTTTTTCGGCGATCTGTCCATATAGCACACTCCCATGTGAAATACTTTTGTATTTGTCCGCCTTCGGGGCGTATCCGCCTGCAATGCCCTGCAAAAGGAGCTTTTTCGCCCCCGTCTCACTTCCGATGCTGAACGGTACATTCTCACTATCCCAAAAATCCACACGGATGTCAATATAAACCTCGCGCCGCCGCGGTTGTCCCCGAATCCGTTATTTGGATTCGGGTTTATTTATCATAACATTACCGAAGAGAAATTGAGCGCGACCCGCCGGCTCTTCTCTTTGATGCGACATGTGAAGGGCAAGGGGGCCTGCCGATTTTGACAACAGTGAACGGCGTCGCTATAATGGCAGGTCGAACGTGACCTTTGGAGAGATGGCCGAGAGGCTGAAGGCGTCGGTCTCGAAAACCGATTTGGCGTTTACGTCAACGTGGGTTCGAATCCCACTCTCTCCGTTGATAAAATAGAAATATCCATAACATTCAGTTATTTCATAGAAAAACGCAGTGTTTATCGGTTTTTTTTGGCTCGTATTGTGGGTTATTTTTTCATTTATTACCTTAACGCCTTTACTTTGTTTAATAGTTCCCTACGCCCATATTTAATACAGTCACTTTACTATATCACTGTACTATGTTATCATGTGTTTCATAAAGAAACGCGTGGATGAAAGCATAAAAAACCTGGCCGACAAGATTGTCGACGAAGCACTCAAAATGAATCGGGATGAGTTTTTTCTTAAAAAAATTGACCTAGACATAAAAAATATTCTGGATTCCGATATCCCCCATAGAGAAGACCTGCTCACAGTCGATCAGGCAGCGGCATACCTCAAAGTTCATCCGAACAATCGTTAACGCTGTAACCAGTGATGCGGTAGACGAAATACTTTCTTTCAACGTCGGTCCACTCAGGGATCTGACCGAGGCAATCAACAATATCCCGGTAGAACTCGTTTCTTTCGAACATTTCTTCTACAATACCGGGTTCGTCAAAAAAATCATCGGCGGCAGCTTTTTCAGCTTTAATCGCCTTGTAGGCATTTCTCTTCAATTGTGTGACCACGGCCGCTATCAATCCCGCGTTGACTGAGCCTAAATAGGTGGTAAAAAATACCTGCTGTTTGAATGTTCCCCTCGTGGGATCATAACCGTTCATTTCCGCTTCACGACGGTACCACATGAGAAATAGTTCTGAAAGAATCGTTGCCGGGTCGATATCGTTCATGAGCAGTCGTTCCTTTTCCTCTCGCCGGGTGCCGACCCAATAGTAATGAACGGCTTTTGCACCGTATGCCTCTATGTCCCTCATAAGTTGTTCATCCGTGCCAAAATCGATTTCCCCCGCCTCATGATTCGCATAGAGTTCCTGAATCTCCTTATAACGGGCATCGAACCCGTTTTTCGTCAGCATAGGTTCCCTCAGTTCAAGTCCGCTGCCGGTGAGATAATTCGCTCCCTCCCGCACGTGTTTCTCCCCCTCTGAAAATGCCTTTTCCTCTGTAAACAGATCTGTTCTCATAATCGTCACCTTTTCCTTTCATTGATTTATTTCCCAACATTAAGACGCAGAGTAATTAATGAACCTCCTTTCCATTGAAATTGTCATTCACACGTAAAACCGGATGTGCTGGCCTCGTTGCTGTGTTATTTACCCTGCGTTTTTTAGTGACATCTTTCAGATACATCTCATTGTCGATGCTCACGGAAAATTCATCGAAATGCTTCGAAGCGTGTGTTTCGTTGAATTGACTGTATACTCGTATCGTCGTTTCCAGCCGGCGGTGCATGAGCATCTTTTGCAAGGTCAGAAAATCACCGGGGTGCCGTTTCAGATATCCTGTCGCCGCGATATGCCTGATGTGATGGGTCGTGAGATGCTTGCCATGCACTTTCATGCTCCAGTCAAGAAATATTTTCCTTATCTGGTGCTTTATCAACGGCGTGCCGGCTCTGGAAAGAAACAAGTTCTTGAACTTCGTGTCGCCTTGCAGTATGGGGCGCTGTTTTTCGACATATTCCTTGAGGAGCGGCAGCAACGCCTCCGGGAAAGGAAACTCGACGTACTTGATGTATTTCCCCGTTTTTATCGCTTCGTTCTCAAAGCGGATCACGAACTTGCCGTTTTTCTCAATCAGATTTGTATCGAGACACATTCCCCTGAAGTTTTGCGACCTGAACGGTCTGAATATTGCAAGTCGAACAAGCAGCTCTTTCATATACATCGACGCTATGGTTTTCAGTCCTATGCCATTATCACTTTCTGTTCCCGCTTTCAGATTTATCGCTTCGTATCGCACACGCTTCTTCCAAATTTCATCTGCTATGGCTTTCACTTCCTCATACCGGTCTGCGAAATCCTCCGGTCTGAATCGGGGAATATCGATATAGGCTGAAAATATTTCATTCAGCTCATCCACATACGGGCATGTCCTGCTGAGTCCGCAAGGCAGAAAATTGATCGCAAGATTCAGAAACAACTGCAGATATCCCTTCTGATAGACACCGTTGGGCTGGTTTACTCTATCCAGATATTCGATGAACGAGACAACATTGTCAGGATATAAAATCGCGTCCCAGTCTATGTCCGCTATCGGTATTCCATATATCCTGTGGAGATATCCAACGTACCTTTCAAGCCTTGTTACGTTGTTCTTATTGGTTTCTTCCTTCTGCTTGCACTTCTTAGGCCGGCCCTTCATGTACAATGCTGTGCACCATTTCGAATATAGCTGGATGTCCCGCTGCATTTCCTCGTTCCATTCATTCCAGGGCAGTCTGTACGATTCATTGTTCTTCGAGCCAAGCGCATAAAACCTTTCATCCGGAAAATCGTTGGGAAACAGTTGCTGCATGGCCAGTTTCGAACGGTTGTACGATATTCGCGGCTGTGCGACCCCGCCTTCCGCACTGCAGAGATACTGGTAATAGGATTCGAAGAACTTTTTGTCACAATCTCCGGGCTCGTACCCGCACTGCGCGGCAAACTTACCCAGTTTCATTATTCCCCAACATGCAACATGGTGTATCTTTTCATTTGCCTCTTCGGCGACAGCTTTCCATTCGGGCGATATGTTAGGTTCGATCTGGGTGTAGTAGCCCTTCGCCCTCGCGTATTTCATAAGTATTCTCAACCTGTGGCGATACTCGCGCTGGGTCTTCTTTGAAAGCTTCACGCCGGGACTGACAAGATGTTTTTGCATCGTCCTCTCGATATCCCAAAACCGGTCTGACCGGATTTCTTCGATATCGCTGACTCCGCAGGCTGCACACAAGTGTGTCAGCATGGTTCGGATCGCAAACAACTTCTCCCGATCCTGGCTCTCCCGTTCGTAACTTTCCACTACCATTTTCAATGTGATCATTTCGTCGCCTCCTTGGCTTGTATTTTCAGGTCTTTTAGCGACCTTTCATTGCAATGGACACCCTGTGGGATCCTTTTGTGACTTTTGGTGAAAAATGGACGTTTACACATATAAGGAGTCCGTAAAAGCAGTAAGGTATAAACGTCCATTGCTGATCCCTTTCATGAAATTTCGTGACCATAAGTGGCTTTTCACTTCCTTTTGTTAAGATTGTTCCGATCAGGAGTGTCCACAGTATCTATGGCATAGTCTGAAGACATCATCAGTGCATCATTGGTGGCCCGTTTTTGGTAAATATAGGCTATGAGGTCTTCTTTGAGCACTAAATAGGATTTTCCGTCCCGGAAGGATTTGATGGCTCCTTCCTTCAATCTCTTCATCACTGTTTTCCTGCTGGCTCCAAGTATCTGAGCTATTAACTCTGGGGATAAGATATCAGGATGTTTTTCAAGCATGACCATGCTCCTTTTCCTTCATGAAATGAAGGGTTGAAATGAGTTGTTAAAACTAAAGTACTTATTTCATCGGGAATAATTTACGTGGTAGCTAAAAATTTTAAACAACAGTTATTACAGCGATTCAACCGGGAGATAATTCTGATGTGAAATGCTACGAGAAGCGCCGAAAGAAACCATTGACCTGTAGAGTTTATTTAACCACAACCTAAACAAGGCGGCATTGTTGGAGTGACTAACGAGCACGGTCTTGTTTCGGAGAAAAAATCAATTTTACGGAATGTTATGGAGATTACTGTGTTAATTTGTGTTGTATCGATGTGAGACGGAGTGAGAGGGCCGGATAGTGAGGAACAACGGGATGAACCCGAATCCTTCCTTGGGATTCGGGAACAATGATTCATGCGGATGAAATGCAAGGCGGAAGGAGCATCTTGCCGGTGAGTGTACCGGGATGTACATGAACGAAAAAATGCGACGACAACGAAGCAGTACGCCTCTATGAATATTGTACCAGATACGACACGCAATTGATCCCGTTTTTAACAGCAGGCAACCTGATGACAATCAGATATATTCAGAACTGAACTATGATTTTTGTGGGGCTGGAATCGACGAGTTCAACGTTACGGATTTCTTTAATTTCTCCGGTAATCGGGTTTTCAACCTCGATGTTGTAGTTTCCCAGAGGGAGAGAGGGGCTGAATTCACGGAGCGGCTGAGTGGTTTGAGCCGCGAGATCATCGTATTCATCGTAGATCGAGATGTTGCCGAACGCTTTCTCTCCTTTTTCATTTTGTATGATAACTATGAGCGGGACGGTTGGGATAGAAAGAATGTCGCCGATGGTTTTCATGAGACCTGATTGATCCCTGATGTCGTAATAGCGGCCGCCGGTGGAGTTGGGAATGCATATCAGTTCGCTTTTGTCATATTTGTTTACATCCACGGCGATAACATTGATGGTTACGGTGAGGGATTTCCTTAATTCGCTTGCTTTGAGACAGGGATCGCCGCTGCATGTGTCTTGTCCGTCCGTGATCATCACGATCTCATTAATTTTTCCGTTTTTGAAAAAGTCATACCTTGATTCTTCAAGGATTTGAGATAGAGGCGTCATGCCATAGGCGGATATATTGTTAAGAGTTTCTTTGATTTCCGATAAATCGTAATCGTTGAAATCGAGAATGAGTTCGCTGTCCGTGCAACTCTCCTCGACGTGTTGCGCATGTTGATTAAATACTCTGAGTGCGATCTCGGTGTTGTGCGGCCTGTTCTTGAGCATTTGAAGCATGGTTTGTTTCGC
>JAKLIR010000221.1 GCA_022709505.1 bacterium
TTGAATTTTTTTCTATCTGCCCGACTTTCCGATTTCCAACGGCCCGCGATCGTTATTCGAAACAACATTTTCAGGAGCCGCATCTGGTGTGAATTGCGAGTTGAACGTATTATGATGAAGAGGTTTTCTGATGAAAACGATTAAACAGGTGCTTGCGGCTTCAATTGCTTTGATTCTCTTCTTGTGTTGCGGGCAAATACTCGCGGCTAAGGACTCCAAGATGGACACGAGAACGATTAAGAATGGATTCATGAAGGTTGAGATCGACACCGCGACTCGCAATTTCCTGATCCACGGCGGGAGCGGAAAAAAGTCGGTGGTTCCGGGCGGCTGGTTCCCGTTTCTCGCCGGGGCGGAAAAGGTTTCGCCCGTTGTGAGAGTCCGAGACAAAAAGTACGGCGCCGGTTCTCGGGTCACAGTCGAGGGCGATTCCGGGGACGCTGTAATATTGTCCCTTTATGACAACATTCCATTTCTTTTCGTGAGAACGAAAATCGGGAACGGCGGCGCGGAGACGAAGGTTGTGAAAACGTTGGAAGCCGTGCGCTTCGGCGTCGCGCCGGACGCGCCGCGGGAAAGGGTGCGGATTCAGGGCACGGGGTTCCCGAGCACGCCCGACAAGAATCCGGGCAGCTATGTGTTCATGGCGGTGGCTGACAAGGATACGAACCGCGGAGTCGTTGCGGCGTGGCTGACGCAAGACCGGGGTAGCGGGATCGTGCTCGCGGAAGAGGCGCGCGGCGCGGCGATGCTGACGGCAAAGATAGACTATGGAAATCTGCGAATCGCATCGGGCGCTCGCGCGGACGGAGAGACATTTCTGATCGGAGCGTTCGAGGACGCGCGTATCGGGTTGGAGCTTTATGCGGATCTGGTGGCCGAAGAGTACGGGATAAAGATGAGGCCGCCGATCGACGGATACTGCTCGTGGTATTCGAGTCCGCACGGCGGCGCCAACGACGAAGCGGGACTTAAAATCATCTCGACCGAAAGCGAAAAGCTTCTGAAACCGTACGGCTTGAATTTCATACAGATCGACGACATGTGGCAGGCCGGCGAAAGGCGGAACGGGCCAGCGAAGAATTTTTACGCTCACAAAAAAGCGATCGGACCCTACCCTCACGGGATGAAAGCGGCGGCGGACGACATTAAGAAGCGCGGTTTCATGCCGGGCATCTGGTGGATGCCGTTCGCCGGCGACGAAAGAGACCCATTCTTCAAAAAACATTTGAACTGGTTCGTGAAGGACAAGAACGGGAAGCCGTACGAGACGAGCTGGGGCGGGACGTCTCTCGACATGACGAATCCGGAGACGCGCGAGTATGTGAAAAGCGTGGCTTCCCAGTTGGCGAACAAATGGGGCTACGAATATTTCAAGATGGACGGGCTGTACACCGGAATCGCTGTTCGGCAACAATATGTGAACCATGAATATCAGCAGGACGACATAGGGGAAGCGGTGTTTCACGATCCCGGGAAAACCAATGTGGAAGCGTTCCGTGACGGGCTGAAGCTCGTGCGCGAGGCCGCCGGCGAAAAGGTGTTTTTTCTCGGTTGCACGGTGGCGCAGAACATGCGCTCGTTCGGAGCGTCGTTCGGGCTTGTGAACGCGATGCGAGTCGGCGAGGACAACGGGCCGGGATGGGACTCTGAGAAGAAAGACCTTCTCGCCGGCCCGCGAGCCGCCTCGAACAGGTACTTCCTAAACGGCCGCGTGTGGTGGAACGACCCGGACCCGGTTTACATCCGTCCTTCCATTCCCATCGAACACGCGCGCCTGATCAGCTCGTGGGTCGGGCTGACCGGCATGATGATGACTTACAGCGAATGGCTCCCGGACATGCCGCAGGAGAGAGTTTTCATCCTTCAGCGCATAATGCCGAACCACGGCCTGAAAACACGCCCGATCGACTATTTTGATAGCTACATTCCGAAAATGTGGCTCCTGAAAGACACCAGCGGCTCCGCCGAGCGTTACGTGCTCGGCCTGTTCAATTGGGACAGCGAGAACGGCGCCGACTTCAGATACGATCCGGTGAAAGCGGGGCTTCCCAAGGCGAGGGCTTACGTCGGTTTCGACTTCTGGAACAACAAGTTTATAGCTCCTTTCAAAGAGATCGATTTTCACGCGCCGAAGGGAGACTGTTTGATCATCGCGGTGAGACCGGTCTCGGACCGGCCTCAGGTGATAAGCACGAACCGCCACATCACTCAAGGCATAGTCGATTTAAGGAATGAAAAGTGGACGGAGAGAACACTGTCCGGCGAGAGCGACATCATCGGAGGTGAAAGATACGAGATCCGAGTCATCGCTCCTGAAGGAAATAAAACACGGCGGCTGAAAAAAGTAACCGTCGGCTCTCCGGGCGTCGAGGCGTCATTCGAGCAGGACGGGCCACGGATACGCGTGTCTCTCAAAAGCAACACAAGCGCCAAGGTGAAATGGAAGATGCATTTCGATTGATGCGTGCGATGAATACGAAGTCAAATATAAGGATGCATAGCGACATAAAATTGTTTCAGGGGTGAAATTCATGGCAAACGAAAAGAACCGCGACGTACGGGAGTACAATCTTCCATCAACCGAAGAAATGATGGGCTGTATAGAAGACATGTTCGCATTCGGTCCGAGACGGATCGGGACTCCGCCGGATTTGAAATGCGAGGATTACCTCGCGGATGCATTGCGTGCTTCGGGGTTTGAGAACGTGCGCAAGGACCCGATACCGGTGCGTGTGTGGGAGGCGAAAGATTACAAGCTCTCAGTGCGGAGCGCGTCGGAAAAGGAGTTTGAGGCTGTTCCGGCTTTTTACATTCCATACACGGCATTCACGCCGGCGGAAGGTGTTGACGGCGAATTGCTGTATGTCGAACCGTTCGACGCGGCCGACCATCTTCTCAAAAACTGGAAAGGCAAAGTCGTTGTGGCAAACATACGGTTCCCGAAGCTCGACACCGATGAACTGAGCCGATTCTCAATGGGTTTGCACGATCCGCAAGGCGCGGTAAAGGGGATCAGCAGGTTCGCGGTGTGGGTGCGCATGTATTGGTCGCTGTACCGTGAGGCGGCGAAACGAGGCGCGGCGGGATTCATCGGAATTCTTGCGGACCATTATACCGGGGGCCAGAACTATTATGCTCCATACGGTTTCAAGGAAAAGGATATTCACGATAAACCGATTCCGGGCTTCTGGGTGGACCGGGTGACGGGAGCGGAGATACGCAAGCTTGCGAAGAAGGGTTCGAGCCGCGCAAAGTTACTGTTGACAGGATCACTGAACGACGGAGTTTCCCACAACGTGATCGGCGAGATTCCGGGCGAATCCAGAGAGGCGTACATCATAGCTTGCCATCACGATTCGCCGTTTAGCTCGGCGGTCGAAGATGCGTCGGGCTGCTCGGTCGTACTCGCAGCGGCAAAACATTTCGCCCGGACTCGCGAGTTGAAGCGCACGCTGATCGTTATGTTCACAGCCGGCCATTTCTACGGCTCGATCGGCACAAGGACATTCATCGAGAGGAATCCGGACGGTATTCTCGACAGGACGGCGCTGGAATTCCACGTTGAGCACATAGCGCGGGAGGCGGTGGAAAAAGCTGATGGAGGGATCGAAGTCCTCGACCGGCCGGATTTCGTCGGCGCTTTCGTGCCGTTCAACCGCAAGATAAAGAGAGCGGTTCTGAACGCAGTCGTTTCGGAAGGGCTTGACGGGACGATGCTGCTGCCAGCGCACGGTCCACTCGGAGATTTCCCTCCGACGGACGGCGGAGATTTCCATATTGCGGGCGTCCCATTGGTGAATTTCATCAGCCCGCCGGTGTATCTTCTGAACGAAGAAGACACGCTCGACAAGGTCGCGAAAGACAGGCTCGTTCCCACAGCCCGCACGGTAGTGAGCGTTCTAAGACAGATCGATGGTGCGCCGCTGCACAAGCTGAGAAGGGTCGATTATACGGTGAAGGCAAACGCGATGCACCTACTGAGGCGCGTGATTAAATTAAGAGCGTTGGCAATGGGAGTGTGATGCGAGGCCCTCTGGCGCTGGTATTTTCCTACATGGGTTTTTTTACTACAATAAACGGGATCGGTGGCATCGGTTTTTCGAGCCTCCCGTCCGAAACAAACATCATGGAGGTTGCCAATGAGCAACAAAGTGTCTTCCGGATCAAAGATTATATTTGCGATATTTTTAGCGGCGGCCGGTGTGTTTTCAGCCCCGTTGACGTTGCACGCGGCTGATTGGACGCCGAAAATCGGCGAGACGATCGTTTACAACATGAAGATGTTCCGCATCACGCTCGCAAATCAGACGATGAAAATCGAGAAGATGGACAAGCAGAACGGAGCGGAATGTATTTTGATGTCTTCATCTTCCCGCAGCACCCCGATGGCGAAAAGGATAATGGAAATCGACGACAGAACGGAAACTTGCGTGACGCCGGATAAACTCGCACCGGTGGCGTACACTAACAGGACGCGCGAAACGGGCTGGAAAAGCGACAACAAAACACTGTTTAAAAAAGGAAAAATCGTAATAGACGAAATACGCG
Source organism: bacterium (assembly GCA_022709505.1). GTDB lineage: Bacteria > UBP15 > UBA6099 > UBA6099 > UBA6099 > JAKLIR01. Next base: position 4,552 of record JAKLIR010000221.1, read on the forward strand.
GAGAGAATCTCGACGAGAAGAGGCACACGGACCTTAAATCACCGGCGGGAGTGCTCGACGAAGTCTCCGTCATCTACAACCTGCGCGGCCGGCCGATGAAGGTAGGCGACACGTTCAACGCAGTAATTCTTTCAGACCGAGAGCTTAAAAAAGCGAAAATGACTGTTGTCCGTACCGAAGATATCAAGACGAAAATCGGACCCCGTTCGACATTCGTCGTGCAGTCAACATTCAACAATTCGATCTTCTGGATAGAGAACGCTCCGACCCGCATCCCCCTGAAGTTCGAGGTTGACACCAAGGCCGGCCGCGTCGCCGGGGAGATCAAGAGTTACGAGCCCGGAAAATAACCGACCCTATTTTTCAGGATGTATAGCTGATGAATTTCCGCCCGGAGTTCGTTCATGAATCCCGGGAAGCGTCTTTTCTTTTCCCGAGTTCGAGGGCGGCCTTAAGGCCTTTCTCTCGAACGACGCTGATTTTCAAGCCGGCTTCGGTCATCCGGAAAAAGCGCGTCCCGTATTTTTTCAGCAGCTTCTGGTCGATTTCGAAACCGAGGCCCGGACGCGTGAACGGCGCGAGCATCCCGTTCGAATCAGGAAGGATAGGAGGAATGATCCCTTCCCGGAACTCGGGGATCCATGACGGCTCTTCGAGGGGATATTCGAGGGGAAGATTGTTCCCGGGGTCCGCGAGAACCATGTTCCAATTCACATGGAAGCCGATGCCGTTGGTCCACGTGTGCGGGGAATATTCGCGAGAGTGCTCGTGACACGCATCTATTATTTTTTTCACCTGAGCGATGCCCCCCGCGAATGTGGCGTCCGGCTGATAGACGTGGAAGCAGTCTTTTTCGAACATGATCTTAACTTCATCCCAGCCGTAATTTAATTCCGCGCCGGATATTTTGACTTTCGAGACTTTCTTGAGTGCGGCGTTCGAGTCATAGTCGCGGTTGTCGAGCGGCTCCTCGAGCCACAGGACGCCCGACGCCGCGCATGCGTCCGCGAACTCTGTCGCCCGCCGGAGATCCCACGCGGGGATCCTGTCGATTATCGAAACCAGCCAGCCCTGATTCGCATCCACGCCGAGAGTGAGTTTGCCCGCAACTCCTTTCGCCACCGTTTCAACGTGCCGGATATCATCCTTCAACTCGCGGTTTTTCACCCTGAGCTTCGCGACCCGGAAACCTCGTTCGCGCATAGCGAGCAGTTCATCGACGCGCTTCTCGGGCTCATGCATTTCGCCGGTGGAACAATAAGTTTCGATCGGGCGCGCTTCGCCGCCGAGGAGTTCATAGACCGGCTTGCCTTGCGCTTTTCCCATGATATCCCAGCACGCCGGTTCGAGCCAGAAATTGCGCCAACCGAGAAAACCGGCTTGTTTGAGAAGA
>JAKLIR010000222.1 GCA_022709505.1 bacterium
AGATCGATAAAATCAGAATATTGATTTTCAGTACAGTCGTCGCTTTCATCCTTTTCATAATATTGCCTTTGACCTTTTTCAAAGACAGCGGCACCTATCTCAATTTCGCGGAAGGAATACTCGGATTTAGTTCGGGAAAATATTACTATCGAACTGTGGGATATCCGTTTCTTCTTTTAATTTCGGGAGTGACGACATTCCATTCATTCATGGGAATATTGATTCTTCAGACAATTTCGGCAATTCTCATTCCTTATCTTATTTACTGCATTCTCGAAGATGTGGATTACAGGACGGCATATACCGCCGCGATATTGTCCGTTGTTTCTCTTGTTCCCTATATATGCATGAAAGCGATATTGACGGAACAACCTACGATATTTCTAACGATTCTTTCGATATATTACATTTCGAAATTATTATACTCGGGAAAAACTAAATATTTATATTACCTTACGGCGACATTGATAATATCGTTGGCGGTGAGGCCTTCTGCGAATCTTCTTTTCATCGTTTTCATGGCAGCCGCGGTGTTTTTCAAACCGAAAAAAACAGCTCATGTCGTAATCTGCCTTTTGATATCGATATGCGCAATGGCGGGCCTTGCAAAGTTGCATACTGAATTGACGGGATACCCCAATAGTTTTCTTTCATCGGCGAATTTAACCGGGAAAGCGCTTTTTTTTAATGCGTATCTATCCAGCAATGGAGCAATCCGGCGGGAAAACGGCGCTGCTACAAAAGAATACTTTAAATATATCGAAAAAGCAGTAAACGAAAATAGGAAGGACTACGACGATTTTGTGTCGAGCCTCGACAGCGAAAGAGCGTATTTCTATTTCGATAGGTTCGGAAAAAATGATGATGCACTTGTGAATTTTATGTTCGAAAGGCCGGCGAGAACTTACTACGGTTTTCTATGGGAATTCATGGACGTTGCCTTGGGACCTAAGAAGAACGATACGATGATGTTGAAGACATCACTTGAGTTATTCGAAAGCCGCCCCGGTGTTCTGGCGAAATATGTTACGAGAAATATCGCCGGATTCACTCTCACGCAACCTTCACTTTATTGGGATCTCGAACCATATTCAAATATCGTCCCGGTCGATACTTACGCAGTTAGGCCGTCTCTGTTCACAGCGTATAGGAGCGATGAGGAAGTGAATGGAGTGATTTCGGGAATGAACAAAAGGCTCGCGGCCGAAGTATTATACAGTTCTCAAGGGAGAATCCTCGGAGGAGTTCGAAGATTATTCAGTTTCGTATGGGGAGTTTGTTTCCACGCCGTGAGACCTCTTGTGTTTCTCTTGATGCTCTCGGGAGTTTTGCTTTTCATAAAGACAAAGCATCGTGCGCTGATGTTGATTTGTTTTATTACCGTTGCTTACAATGCGCTCGTATCAAGTGTGTTCGGAGATATTCAGCCGAGATACATATATCACACGTTCCTTGTTGAACTCATAGTAGCGAGCGCTGTTATAGTGAGATTGCAGTTCAAAAAAACTATTGAGAAATAAATTCGTGGAAGAAAATCAGGCCTTTCCGTCGAGAACTCCGACAATCGCATTTAAATTATCTTTTATCCATGCAACGAGCTTTTCGACTCCGGTCTTTACATCCGTTTTAGGACGCCAACCCGTGTCAGTTGCGGCTTTCGAAATGTCGCTGACATAGATTTTTTGATCTCCCGGTCTCCAGTCGCTTTTTTCCGCGTTGATTTTATCGCCGGTGATTGATTCAAGCATGGAGATGAGTTCCATGATGGAAAGCCTGTTTTCAGCACCGCCGCCGATGTTGTAAACATGTCCGGCGACGAGATTACCCATTTCCATCATTCTCATATAACAATCCAGTAAATCGTCTATGAACAATAGATCTCGGGCCTGTTTCCCGTCGCCGTAAATCGTTACAGGCATGCCGAGGATCGATGCAATGGCGAACCATGCGACCCAGCCTTGATCTTCAATCCCGAATTGACGGGGGCCGTATATGCAGGACTGTCTGAGCACAACTGTCGGAATGCCGTATATTCTGTAATAGTCGCGAACGTATTGATCGGCCGCACCTTTAGAACATCCGTAGGGTGAATGAAAATCGAGCGATGCGGTTTCGGAAAGTCCGAGCGCGGGGTCGCGGATGATATAGCTTGTATCGGTTTCGTCGATCCTCATAGAAGGCGAAGCGCCGTAAACTTTGTTCGTCGAAGCAAAGAGGAACGTAGGCTTATATTTCGTTTTCCGGACCGCTTCGAGAAGATTAAATGTGCCTCGTGCATTGATGTCAAAATCGGTGCGAGGGTCCGCGACTGAGGTTGTTACAGCTACCTGAGAGGCGAGATGAACGATCGTTTCAGGCATATAGGATGATACAACATCATCTACTTGCTCCGAGTCCCTTATATCAACTTTTGAAAGAGTGACATCGAAATCTGCACTAAGCCATTCGATATTTTCCTCGGCGCCGGGTCGTGAAAGGTTGTCCAATACCATTACGTCGAGGCCGTCAGACAGAAGTCTTCGACAGAGATTTGCGCCAATGAAGCCCGCGCCGCCTGTAACGAGGTATTTTTTCATTCTTATGGAAGAAACCTCTCAAGTTGATAGTAATGATAGCACAAATGAGACTGCCGCGCATTCGAAAATATATGCTTTTAACTCGGTTCATCACACATTTTTATATATTGGTTTGAAAAACATACACCGAGATTGAGAAATCGGATAACAAATGCGAAATGTGTTGTTATTGATCACGACTGAAGCGGACTTTCATTGTGAAAACAAGCGTGAACATGAAGAAGATAAAGAGAAGCAGATTTTTAAAGACAAGCACTTCGACGACGTTTGCATCGAGGCCTTGCATAAGAGACAAGATGTGCCATGGGAACAGCCATTGGGCGGAAAATCCGATACCGGCGAGAATCAGGACGGCGATACGGTAAACTCTTGCTTTCGTGTATATAACGACGGATGTAGGTATCAGCCATATCAAAAATTGAGGCGAAGCAACTTTAAAACCCAACATAAATGAAGAAATCACCAGTGTCGCGGACAAAACCGAAACAGATACGAGAGTGTCTTTTGTAGTGGAAGACGAGACATTGTTTCGTGAATAGTGTCCAAGGACGCATAAAAAGGCGACGAAAAGCAATAAGGAAAGGAACCACGGAGAAATGTGCATGGCGAAATCGGTATAATAATTTGCGCCCGCATCCCAGCCCGGGAAAGCCGGCTTGTAAGGAAGTTTTATAAGATGGAGTAAACCAGCCGTATTCAGAGCCGCACCATAAATACTGAGTTTCTCCACGCCGCGTTCGAAATGGAAAGAGAAAGAATAAAAGATTCCTCCCGGCGCGAGAATCAGAGGAAGTCCGAAGAGAATGAATAAGAACGAAAACAGACCGGCAATTGCTTTTTTGAATTGATAAGCTCCTCCTGTTTTCAGTGCCTGAAATATGAAAACAGGTGCGAGAAGTATCGGATACCCCTTCGCGCAGAAGGCCGCGGCGATAAGCCCGAGAGCGGAAAAGTTCTTTCCTTCCGCTTGTTTCAGAAAAGCTTTCGTCACAAGCGCCACCGCAATGTAGTCGAGTGAGACAAGCGCTATGGGACCCGCTGCAATTGTGAGAAAAGTGAATCCCGCGAGAGTTCGGAGCCTTCTGGTCTTCTCAGGTATCATCGGACTTGAGATGTCGGTAAGCCTGAAAACATCGAGAAGCACCGATATCGATATCGCCGTCATCCCGCATATAAACGCGCCGTTGTATGCGTTTTGAGAACCGGCGAATGGAAAAAGCAACCAGAGGTAAACGGCGCTCAAGGGTGGATACTCGATCATTACGTCCTTGTAGGGCAGCAAGCCTTTAGCGGCGGGGACGGCGAAATGCTCTCTGTAATAAATCAAATTGTCGGCGACGTAACTTGCGGAAAAGAATTTGAAAACGCCGCCGAAGAAAAAGAATACGATGACGATCAGAAAATAGACAGAGGTAAGAAATACGGGTGAAATATAAAAGTATTTCTTCGATCCAGTGGGCATTTACAAAGACACCGTCCAGTTGGTGAACCTTATTAGAAGATATACCATCATCCCTGAAGATAGCACGCACCACGCTCTGAATATCCACCTGTTCGGCAGTGCGTCCGCGATGGCGAGATAGGCGGGAAAAAGCACCGAGACGTATCTCGGCATGCCGAGGTATTTCGATTGGCACATCGAAATGATGACGCCTGTTATGACGAACATACCGAGCGAAAGGCTGCGTTTAATCGAGAGATAAACTCCCGCCGCGAGGAATCCAAGAGCGCAAATGATATTGAAGACAGGGTCGAAACGAAATCCGTTGGACACCTCATAGAAGAGCCCTGTGAGCGGATCGCTTACTTCCTTACCCCATTTTTTCTGAGCTACAAAATATGAAAAAATATCGCCGGTGAGTTGCTTCAAATGTAAAAAATGGAAAAGGACGGCAATCGGAGCGGAAAGCAACCAAACGAGATCCGAAAAAACAGCTTTCTTAGACTTAATCTCACCGACGAGCATCAAGAAAATCGGGATCAATACTATGATGCCGGTTATGCGAGTGAGAGAGGCGGCGGACGCCGCAATGCCTGCCAACGCCCATTGACGGTTCATTCCGAAGAAGATGGCGGCGGCGCAACAGAACATCATAAGCGATTCGCTGTATATTCCGGAGAAAATAAATCCCGAAGGGAAAAATAACATGGCCGCGAGCGCCTTTGCGGCGTTCTCTTCGTTTGCGATTTCCTTCAAAATAATAAATATGAGAATGCAGGATAAGAAAAGAAAGAGATTGGAAAGAATGACACCGGCGACCGCCGGGCCGTTTCCCGTTCCGCCTCCTATCAGCATTAATGAAGGATAGAGAGGAAATATTGTCAGGTTGCATTGTCTGTCGGGTTTAAATTCATAACCTTCTCTGGCGACGTTTAAAAACCATATCGCGTCCCATCTGATGAAAGGATCGATAATTCTTGAATATGTGAATTGGTCGCCGTGCCATGCAGGCTCGTTTTTAGACAATATGTTATGGTTGAACGGTCCGAGCCACCATATAAAGATCGCGCATAAGACAAGCAATCTGCTTGATACGAATAGAAGAGTGATTTTTTTGATTTGAAGCTTGCTGATGCTCATGGATAAATTCTAACCCAAATTAATCCTGAGAAAAATCTACAATAATATATTGTCGATGATAATGGCAACAGCAAATCGTAGAAGAAAATGAAATTAATTTTGCCGAAATTAATTCTAAATGAATTAAAAAGATATATTTTGGAGACGAAAATACAATGAAAAAAAAGGCCCCCTTGCGGGGGCCTTTTCATCATTAACGTGAGCTAAAGACTATTTTTTCGGTCTTTCGTCAACGAGTTTCACAACGACTGTCGGATCAGCGAGAGTCGATGTGTCGCCGAGATCCGCAACATCGTTCGCAGCGATCTTTTTGAGAATGCGGCGCATGATTTTGCCTGATCTTGTCTTGGGGAGCCCGTCGGCGAACTGAATGACGTCCGGAGTTGCGATCGGTCCGATCTCCTTGCGAACCCAGTTGCTGAGTTCCTTCTTGAGATCGTCGCTGATCGCGATTCCCGTCTTGAGAGTGACGAAAGCGTAGATTCCCTGTCCCTTGATCTCGTGGGGCATCGGAACGACTGCCGCTTCGGCGACTTTCTCGTGAGCAACGAGAGCGGATTCGATTTCCATAGTGCCGAGTCTGTGGCCGGAGACGTTGATGACGTCGTCAACGCGCCCCATGAGTCTGTAGTACCCGTCGTCGTCCCTGACCGCGCCGTCGCCGGTGAGGTACTTGCCGGGGTATGTTGAGAAGTAGGTGTCGGTAAGGCGCTGCGGATCTCCGTAGATTGTGCGGAGCATGCCGGGCCACGGCTGTTTCATTACGAGGTAGCCGC
>JAKLIR010000223.1 GCA_022709505.1 bacterium
TATCACTTTCAGTATTTCTTTCATGAAAAAGCTAAAATCAGCATAAGAGCCTATTCGGTTTGTCTGGGATAATTTAGAAGGATCGGTAGAGGCAAGAATAGACACCAGCAATTGATGCTTAATAATGCTGGAAACATTTGGAAGCCATAAATGAGACACGAATAAAGACGAAGCAATATCTTGAATGCTAAATTCCATCAAAAACTTTGTAATTGTTTCCACAGATTCTGAAAATAAAATATTTTTCTCAGCCATATAATCACCATGTTTGTAAATTCGTTCATCGTTGTGTTTACAAGCCTAATTTATATTTTAAGCGATATTTAATTCTCATTGAGAATTTATTTAATTTATGTACGTTGGAATGATCCTATTATATCAACATCTCCGCTTCATGCGTAAACATTCAAAACCGACTATATTAAAGCATTATTTCGCATTTTTGCGACATAAGCCAAAAAGCCAAATCGCAACAAGCTTTGTAATAATCCTACTTTATCGTTTGAGCTAACGCGGCTTTGAAGCCACGGCTTGAATATGTTTTAGTCGTCCACGAGTGCGAAGAGGCGGCGGTCGCGGCACTTGATGTTTTCGGCGTCGTAGTACGGCCGCCACCATTTCTTTTTCGCGTTCGGCGGCGTCAAGCTCAAGCCTTTGGCCGTCGCGCTCTTCATGGCGTCCCGGAAATGATAGTGGTCGAAGAGCCGCACGGCTTCCACCGCGTAGGCTGTAGCCACTCCCTTGTCTCTTATCGCGAGAAGGTTGTCCCCGTTCTTGGTTTCTCCGCCGCCCGCGAGGTTCGAGGAGCCTGTATAGACCACCGGGTTCGCCCCGTTGAAGTCCTTGACAATGAATTTGTGGTGAACGGTCATTCCCTTGCCGCCGTACCATTCCTCCCGAAATTCGCTCGGCATTTTCGACTTGAGATAGGCGAAACTCGTCACGTTTCCATTTGCGGCGCCCGGTTTGAAGAGGGACAGTTCGCCCTGCGATTGGACCGTGCCGTAGGTGAAAACGTCTTTTCGCTTGTTGAGTTTTCGTATCTCCTCCATCGCCGGGCCTCCGGGGACGTTTTTCCCGGCGCCATAGACGTTCATGATGGCGAACAGCACGGAGCTCTCCGCGTCGCGCACGCTCTCGGCCACCGTGTCCAGCGAAAACGCGGGTTCTTTGTGCGGGGCGAAGCTCACTTTGAACGAAGGTAAATCTTTCCCGGCGGCGTCGAACCAGCTCGACGTCATTTTTCCCTTTACGAATCCCTTATAAGTCGCTCCGCATTCGAACGCCTCGTCGAAGGTGTCCGCGTAGAGTTGCGCCACGGCCGCGTCGTCGATCACGATCATGCTGTTCGCTTGCACATAGAGGCCGCGAAGCGAGAAATTCGCGGAACCCGTGAGCACCCGCAGGCCTTTCCCTGTGGCCATGTCCCTTTGTATGAATATTTTGTCGTGCGAATACCGGCTGAAATGCCCCTGTATCACGGAATCTTTCGACTTCGACGCTTTCAGTATCGTTTTGTGGGCTTCGATTTCGATGGGCGGGACGTTGTTTTTATCCGGTTTCGCGTGCAGAGGGCTGTCGTCCAGAATGATTCTGAGCCGCCCCTCTCTCGCTATCCTGCAAAGGCAGTCGATCAAGTACGGCTCGTCGAGATCGTATGCGAAAACGCTGATCGAAAGGTTCTTGTTATTCACGCATTCGTCGAGGAATTCCATCAGCAGCCGGCGCGCGCGGCCGCCGAGCCATTCGTACCGCGCTTTGTATTTTTCGTATTCCGATTTCTTCAGGTCGATCGTCTTCTCTCCCTGCGGTCTGATGTCCGCGTTGTCGAACTTTTCCGCATAAGCCTGCGAGGATGCGTATCCCTTGGTGAACGCAAGCTCGAAGTCTTTGTACGGCTCGCAGGGGAGCGACACTTTCACCGTCGCGCTCGGCCCTCGGGACAACACCCCGGCGCCATCCCCGAACATGGCCGTCACCTTGTAAACGTACTCGCCGTCGAGCGGCTCCGGCGGCACGTCTATCCACCTGAACTTCTGGAACGGCGCCTCGTCAGACGGAGTCCACTTCCGCTCTTCCGGCTTGGTAGCCTTGGTATAAGCGGAATCGAAAGACAACCGGTTGTACAAGGTCCTCTTGTTTCCTTTCGGATCCGTGCGCTCGATCGCGAACCCGGCGAAGTTCGGGTTCTCATCCAGCACGGACTTGTCGAGCGAAAAAGCAAGCAATGTCATGTAGTCGCCGGGATAAGCTTTAGCAACGAGTTTTTTTGCCATGACCGCCTCCTTTGTTTGTCAGAGCAAGCGCGGTTCCAACGCCGGATCGGCGCATAAACCCGGATTCGAGTCGATGATGCAACGCCATAGATCGCTCTTTTTACGATTCCCCACATTTTTCCGGTGAAAAATCCGGATTAAGATGTGAAAGCATTCCGGGACTCAGACATCCCGAGCGAAGAATTGAAACCGGCGGCTTTCCGACAATTCTGAATAATTGATCCCGAGTCCAACCGGCGGATTCGGGCTACATCGATACTTAACACATATAATACCACAAATCAGCATCCGTGGATAATCAGCCTGTTGGAATAGATCGCCCGACGCGCCGCGCCCGCGGCTTACGACATGCCGGAAAGATGATAGACGATGCTGAACCGGGTTTTTCCGGTGAAAAATCCGGGTTAAAGAAGCGGGCGGCTTTTCGGCGGAATCAGCTATTCAAGGGTCGGTCACACTGCAACTGAGACATGCCGCGATGCGGGGGCGAGCCGCAAATCTCAAAAAGCATATCGTTCCCAACACCGCAAATCGCAAGACCTGACACCTTCTTCGGTTCAACCATAACCCGGAGTCCATTTCACTGAATTGTTTTCTTTATAAACTTCAAAATCAACATGCAACAATTCGTCGATGCGAACGCCGGGCGCAAGGCCCCCTTTTTCGCAATATTGAGACCGCTCTAAGGCGTCAAGAGCTTATTCAAAAGCCGGATGTAGCCGAAAGGCTGAACTTGCACGGTTTCTCGACGTGTTCGGATCACGTGTGCCCCGGGGATTAAACAGACTGAAATAAAAGTTGTCCTCATGCCCGACTTACTATTACTCCACCAATTACGACAAGAATCGCGCCTGCCAAAAGTTTGAATACATTGAGATCAGAATATTCTTTGAAAATTACTATTCCAAGTATCACGGCGACCAGAGTGCTCATATTAACGAGAGGCACAAGCTTCGAAATCGGAATATTGTAAGTGACGATTCCGATTGCAATGAATATGAACCCGATGCTGAAAAGGAATCCATGCCCGAATGCGAATGCTCCGGAGTGAAGGGAAGATGCACTACCCTTCATTGTGACATAAGCGATTAGACTCCCAAGCAAAATCCCAATAGCAAAAGAAAGAAGATAAAACCCCTGTCCGATTCCAATTTTATTGCTTGCTTTTTGAAAGATCGAGCCGATTCCGAATAAAAACGCCGGAAGAAGGCCTCCAATTAATATCCCCTGAATGTCATTCATAAACATTTCCCTTCCATTTCGAATTAGATGAATTATTACTCGAAAAAACCACAGACATCAAGGAGCTGATTGAGCGAATTACTGCTCAAATCATTTCAAGAATGCCAAGACGATAGAGGCGGGCAGGCCTTGCTATGCGCGGGTTTGGCGCGCAACCATTATGAGTACGGAACATGGGCGTGGCGAGACCGGCGAGGACACAAGCAAGCAGGCTCAATGAAGGAAATCGAAAGACGGCGGAATCAGCTATTCAAGGATCAGTCACACTGCAACTGAGACATGCCGCGATGCGGGGGCGAGCCGCAATATTGTGAAACTGCATATAGCTCCCGACACCGCAAATCGCAAGACCGCACCCCCATCTTCACTTCTTCGCCGACCTTCTTCCGTGCGGTTTTGTAAAGGCAGAGAGCGGGGCGGATAATGCTCATCGGTTTTTTTCCGGCATATTTTTTCATCGGCGGCGAGATTTGAGTAAAATATGCGAAAATCGGCTTTCATGAAAACCGGCGCTCGGGGCCTCATGAAGCATACGGCTCAGGCGAGTATTTGAAGACGGAAAGAACTTTGACATAGGGAACGCCGGTAATAAATAGATATCTTGGAGTGACTCATGAAGAAGGAATATGACGTTGTGATCGCCGGAGCGGGTGTGGCGGGCTGCGTGCTCGCGCGTGATCTGGCGAGGTTGAACTACTCTGTCGCCGTGCTGGAAAAGTCAAAACGAGAGGACATGGGGCATGACTGGTGGGACACGGTCGAACTAAGGGTTTTCGAGGAGGTCGATATCCCGCCGCCGCCGCCGGAGGAGATCAAAGGCTCGTTCAATTTCCTGCTATTTTCCCCGTTGTCCTGCGCGGAAATCATGGCAAGCCAGCCGCCGACCCATCTGAATCTTGACCGCAAAAGCCTCGCGAAAAGACTCATAGCGGTTGCGGAGTCCGCCGGCGCCGAATTCTATTTTGAGACTTCCGCGCGGGCGCCGATCATGAAGGACGGCGCGGTTGCCGGTGTCAGGTGGGAGCGCGGCGGCGAGAGCGGAGAGGCGCTTGCGAAGATAAGCGCGGACGCTTCCGGCATGAACGCGGCGCTGCGCGAAAAAATGCCCGAGACGCACGGATTCAAGAAGAGCCTCAGTAAGAACGAGACCATACTTGGATACCGAGAGATACGCGAAGACCTGACCGGTGGGAAGGGCCGCTCGATATTGATACTCGGGAAGTACGACGGGGTCCAGTGGGTGAGCCGGGACACGCCGGGTTTTGTGGACATCAACGTTTGCATCCTCGCGTCATGTCCCGACGGCGATCCGAGGAAGATACTCAAGGAAGTGATCGAGCAGGAAGGCGGCATCGGAGACAAGGTTGTGCGCGGCGGCAAGGCCGCGAGAATCCCGCTGCGCAATGCGTTCGACTCTTTCGTGGCGCCCGGGCTGGTGCTTGTGGGCGACTGCGCGAGCATGCCCAATCCCCTCAACGGCTCGGGCATATCATCGTCCATGCGCGCGGCGCACTTCGCGGCCGAGGCAATTCATTCGGCGATCCGCGCAAACCGCAACGACGTCGCCGCGCTGTGGCAGTACAATGTGGACTACAAAGCAGCTCAAGACAGCAAGTTCGTGCGCATGTACGTCATACAGAAATACATATTCGCGGAAGACCGTTTTTACCTTGACTGCATAATGAAAAGCGGCGCATTCGACATCGATTGGGACATGGAAAACAAGCTCGGCCCCAAAGACAATTTAAGGAAGCTTCCGGGCTTTTTAAAGCTTGTGCGCTATCCCGCGTTTTTCCTGCGGCTTCTGAAAACGCTCTACCTTTCGGAGATCGTCGGCCGTCACTTCAACAAATATCCGAAGGAATACGATCCGCAAACCTTTGAGAAATGGTCCGCAAAACTTGAATCTCTCATCTTACGGATCCCCCTAAACAAAGGCTGAAAACAACGCATCACGAAAATGCTGAGAAAAGAAAGTCGATGGCGAGAGGGCAAACACAAGCATATAAAGTGACTGAGCGGGAGGCAGGCCTTGCGATTAGCGGGTTTGGTGCTATACAATCGTTATAAGAACGTCATAATATCTTAGCGGTTGTAAATGTGTTTAACACTTTAGGTCTTAAATAAATATCGGTAAGGTCAAGAATATATTGAGTTGTTGAAAAGCATCGCTTGTGAAAAGCGAATAATACGCACGTATATCTTAAAAAAACAATACATAAAAAGAGTGGTGGTCAAAGTGGCAAAAAATGCAAATAAAAAGCACAAGATTTCTGAAGGTGATCTTGTAAGGAAGTTATCTAATGCAAAAAACGAGCAATTTGTTGAAGTTCTTGATTATATACAATACGAAAGAAAATATGTCACGAAGGAAGAGATGAAAGTCATCTGTGAGAGACT
>JAKLIR010000224.1 GCA_022709505.1 bacterium
GATGAAACTAAACATGAGGACCATATATACATTATAAGGCCTGTTGGAACGGATGCGGAATCCGCTCGCGGCGTGAATAATCATCCAAAGAAGATCGGCCGTCTGCTGACCCTTCTCGGCAGAGGAAGAGGCCGGAAGGGCATCGAGGCGGTCTCGCCTTTTATTTTCGCGGTCAGCTCGTCGAATGTCATCTTGACCTGTTCGCGAGCCGTCCTTATTCTCACCATGAGCTCGCCGGTGTCCATTTCCTGCTGTCCGACCACGAGTATGTACGGGATCCATTCTTTTTCGGCGTTGCGGATTTTCTTGCCGACGGTGTCCGGCCTGTCGTCGATGTCCGCTCTGATCCCGGCGTTGTTGAACTTAGCGCAAAGTTCCTCCCCGAACTCGATGAAGGAGTCCTTCACAGGTGCGATGCGGACCTGAGTCGGAGCGAGCCAGACCGGGAACATCGCGGGCCGTCCCTGATTAATGTCTATCGCGATGTTTTCGAGAATAGTGCAGAGCGTTCTCTCAATGCTCCCGAAGCTCGATGCGTGCAGGATCACTGCCGAGGGGTGTTTCTTCCCGTCTTCGTCCACGTGCCCGATGTTGAATCTCTCGCCGTCCTTAACGTCCCATTGCACTGTGGATACTTGTATGTTGCTTTCGTCCTCCGTGATACTCTGGAACTCGTTTTTGATCGCGTAGTAGTGTGTCATTTCAGGCATCAGTTTGAAGAACGACGGCACTCGCATTTCCTTGCATATCCCTATGAGCCATTCGGTGTTCTGCTCGAAAAATTCGATCGTTCCTTCCCAGCCGAGAACCCAGCGGTCGCGGGCCACTATGTCGTTCATGAGGTCTCTGAACCTTTTGCAAAGGGTCTCGAATTCCACCTTCGCTTCATCGACATTCGCACATGCCGCGTGCATGTCGGTCATCATGAAATTCCTCACCCGCTTCAGCCCGCTCACTTCGCCTTCCTGCTCGTTGCGGAAACACGACGCCTCCTCGTAAACTTTTAGCGGAGACTGTTTGTACGAGAAGCGAACGTTCTGCATGAACGGGAAACCGAGCGGATCCGAAGCGTACCTCAAATAGCACGTGCCGCGTCCGCCGTCAACTTTGTAATCTCTTTCGTGGAACTCACCCATAAGTTCCCCGACGATATTGTTGTCGCTCTTTATGATGATGGGGTTCTTCATCTCCATCGCGCCCCATTCATGGGCGATCCTCGCCGCGTAGTCGAGGATCAGCTTTTGAATGAAGAGTCCCTTCGGATACCATTTGAAGTGTCCTTTTTCAGAGACTTCGCAGTAGTCCACGAGTTCCTGCTGCCTCATGAATTCGATGTGCTTGGGAGTTTTTTCAGTGTCAACACCGTGCCCGAGTTCGTTTCCGACGAATCTTTTGAGGAGCTTGTAAACCGGTTCCTTCTTGTTGAATATTCCGCATTTCGTGAATTCGTCCGGCGTTATTTCGAAGATATTCCCATCGAGGTCCACGAGCACGAATTTGGTGAATTTCTCACGCGGCGCTTTTTCCTCTTTTTCCTTTTTCTCCTCTTCCTCGTCCGCAGTGAAAACACCGCTCCATTCGGAGAGGGGGTGTCCTTTCGCGCTTATCTCGAAACCCTTGTACCAACCGAAAGGCGCTCGGTCAACATCGAGTTGGCCGGAGAGCAGTTCGGCGGTTTTCTTGAGCACTTGCAGGGCCGTCCTCGGATTTGAAGGGTCCTGCGTCAGGTGGACGTAGGGATAGACGATGACTTTTTTCACCTTCAGGGTTTCGGCCCGTTTCAGAGTGTCCGCGGCGAGTTTTTTGGCTACTACGTTCGGCGCCTCTTCATCGCTTTTCTCGACGCCGATGAAAACCACGATGCAGTCGCCGTCGTAGGCGTACGAATGTTCGGTTATCTCCTCGGCGGCCTTCATAGCCGGTTCGGTGGAAGTGATCCTGATATAATTCGTATGAATTCCGAGTGTTTTCATAAGATGCTCCTCACAAAACAATTAGACAATCATAGTCAAAATAATGATTGGCACAGATGCTAAATGTAGTCTCGCACGAATGATTTGTCAACGCGATGCGCGTGCGCGCGCGCGCGATCGAACGCGTTTACGAAAGCCCTTCGAGGAATGTTTTTATCATGAGATCGAAGTTGAGAGAATCGAAACCGAGCGACTTCGAAAAGTGTTCGGCGCGGCGGGACTGCCCGGAAGACCACAGGCTGATGAGAGTTTTTCCGGCTTGCGGGTCCGCGAACCACTCTTTTCCGAATTTCGATTCGAGGGTTTCGGTTATCTGGCTTTGGAGCATCCAAGCCCTGATGTATCTAACGCAGTAGAAATGGCTGTCCAAGTCCTGAAGGAACGCCTCTGGGAAATAGCGGATGTTCGTCGCTTCAGATAGCGTCCGTGCGTAAAATTCCGCGCATTCGTCGATCTTTCTTTCGCCGCCGTGGAGCTCGAGTTCGTAATGGAACTTGGCGCAGTAGCGGCGCAGCATGTAAAGCTCGAAGAAGCGCATGAACCTAATGTATTCGGACGGGTCCGGCACTCCGAGCATATTCTTCAGCCAAGACTCGTTGAACATCAGATATTCGAGCGTCATTGCGTGCGCTTCGGTGACTGAATTGTCGCCGAGTCTTCTTGCGGAGAGCGGGAGTTCGGGCGCAGTGTGCGCGTAGTGGAGGGCGTGGCCGAGTTCGTGGAGAAAGCTGAGGTAATCGTCCGCGCCGCCGTGCGGCATTATCACAAGATAGACTTCGTTCGGAACGCTCACCGCGCAACAGAAAGCTCTCGGCGATTTCTTTTCACGCTCGTCGATATCGAGCCTGATGTTGGGGTTCGTGTCCGCTTTCACCCCGAGCGCCGCCATCGTCTTCCATACCGCCGGGAGCATTTTCTCACGGGGGAAAAGGTTGTCGAATCCGTCCGCGCGCTGCATACGCGACATGTCGTACTGCGAAAGTTCATTCGGGGGGAGATTCAGTACGGTTTTCGAATAATAAATGAGAGAGGCCGAATAAATATCCTTTGTTTCAGATAGGAACTTTTCCGTTTTTTCGCGGATGGGGTCGAGTTCCACGCCCTCGATGCGCTCAAAGAAATCCCGATAGCTTTCGTATCCGAAATTACGTGATATCTCGTGAGCGCCTTCCATGATCCGGCGGCTCAACGGGAGCAGGTCTTTAAGTATCATCCGTCTCTCGGCGTCGATCGCGGCGCGCTTGGAGTGGTCCGGCTCGTTCGCTATGCGAACGGGCAATTGGCGATATGGAGTTTCCACGCCTTCTATCATCGCTGACGCCGAAAGCTCGGCGGTGATGACTTCGTCGGTGGGTTCTTTCAGTTCCTTATCTATCAGCATGCAAAGCAGGAAGGAGAGGTATTCCGCGAGTTCGCCCGGCGGAAGGCCGGCGTCCTTCAATTCGTCGATCGTCCGTTTTGATATAAGACTGTCCGCGCGGTCGAAAACCGAGGAGAATTCCGCTTCCTCTTTCAGCCCGGCGCCGACGCGATAAGCTTCGAGTTCGAGTTCATGGATGAAACGGTCGAGTTCGTCGAGGAACTTCATTTTCGGCGCCTCTTTTCAAGATGTCATAGAGTATCCTGCACGTGAAGTATTTCAATGTCGAATGTGAGAACTTTTCCGGCGAGCGGATGGTTGAAGTCAGCGGTTATGAATTCCTTCCCGAGTTCCACAACTATGAAAGGCATTTCGTTGCCTTCTTCGCTCGTCGAGACGAACTGGTCGCCTAATTCGACTTTTTCGCCGCCGAAGAACTGGACCGGGATTTTCGCAAGCAGCGACGGGTCCGGTTCTCCGTATGCGTCTTTCGGTTGGACTGAAAAGGTTTTTTTCTCGCCTGTTTTCATGCCGATTACTTCGGCGCACATTCCGCTTATGACGTCGGTGTCGCCGAGAACGAAGGTCAGAGGACCGCTTTCCTCCGATGAATCGATTGTTTCGCCGTCTTCAAGCCGTACCGAATAGTTCAGCGTTACTGTTGCGCCCATTGCTGCTTCGATCATTTTAAATCCTTTCCGAGCCGCGTTTCACGAGTGCGGCCTGCAACGCCGTTCGAACGGCGACATTCGCTTATTATAAGCCGGTAGTCGTAAAATAGTGTATTCCACCGGATTTTAAGTCGCGGGTTTTTGATGAGAGTTTGACTCGATGCGTCCCGCGCCCGAACCGCCGTCAGTAATGGGTCAGGCTGCCATCTCTCTTTGCTTTATTGAGTGCGGCGGAAAAGAAAATGAAACTCGCCGGGACGAGCACCGCGCAGATGATCGAGAGAACAGCAAGGTCGGGGACGAGAGCTCGGAATCCGGCGCCCTCGATGCAGGCGTCTCTCATGAGCCTGAGGGTGTATGTCATCGGAACGAAGGAAGATGCGGTCTTCAGAGTTCCGGGTAAAACCTCAACGGGGAAGAATACGCCGCCGAGGAGCATTGAGGCGAAACTGAAAATTAGGTTGATGGGGTCGCCTCTCTTATACACGAGGATGAAACCGGCGGAGATCATTCCGAGTCCGTTGAACGCTGCGAGTGAAAGAATCATTATAAGAGGTATCGCCGCCCAGTTGACATGAGGGTAGTTTGCACTGAGAAAGACGATCCCGAAAGCCAGATATAGAAGTAGTGTGAAACTGTTATAGATGAAGTTCCATACGAGTCTCGCTGTGAACACGAGCGAAAGAGGCGTGGGAGTGGAAATTATGTATTCGAGCGTTCCGAGCATTTGTTCGTTGCGGATGGTTGTCGTGAAAGTGTTCAGTCCGGTGTTCAGATATCCAGTGAAAGCGAGTCCGATGAGTACGAAGGAGAAATAATCGCCGCCGTATTTTGAGAGGGATTCCGGGACGACGCCTGAAAATATTTTGGCGACGAAATAGAAAATGCTCGCGTATGTGACGGTCGAGAGAAGTTCGAGGAATATCTTAAAGCGATAGCTGAACTCTTCGAGGAAGTCGCGCCTCACGAGCATGAAAATTTTCCAGATAGATGCGATCATGTCCGTTTGAGCTCCGGGTTGAAGCCGGTATTTTCCGAACCGAGCAGTCCGAACAGATGTTCGGAGTCGTCCGGGCGGCCGAAGAAGACGAGGCTGCCTTTCGCGAGAACCGCCGTCTCGCCGCCGAGAGCTATTGCTTCGTCGAGGTTGTGGGTTGCGACCAAGGCGGTTTTTCCGGCGTCGCGGACGATCCCGTCGCGGATCATTCCAATCGTTTGAGCCTGAAGCAGGGGATCGATCCCGCGCGTGGGCTCGTCGAGAAGGAGAACGGGCGGATCGTGGATCAGGCAGCGCGCGAGCGAAAGGCGCTGCTTCATGCCGGACGAGAGGGTTCTCACAGGCCTGTCTGCCGCGCCGGACAATCCGAATGTTTCCAACAGTTCTCCGGCTTTCGTAACGAGTTTTTTTCTCGGTACGTTTTGAAGCGATCCGAAGAGAATCAAGTTGTCCCTGACGGTCAACCTCCAATAAAAACTCCGTTCGTCGCCGGTGAAAAGGCCGATGGATTTCCTGACTTTCAAGGGATCGGTTCTCACGTCGGCGCCGTTTACAATAGCCTGTCCGGAATCGTGCAGCACGAGCGTCGAAAGGATTTTTATCAGAGTGGTTTTTCCGGCGCCGTTGCAGCCCACGAGCGACACGAGACTGCCTTTTTTGATGCTGAAGGACACGTCGTCGAGCGCCTTGACGCTCTCCTGACCGCCGATGGGATTCAGTAGGCTGGAACGGTACGTTTTCGTCAGTTTCTCGATCGCAATCATTTACATCAAGATAATACGGGATGCACGCATATCAAGTCAAACAATCCGCGTCGTCGGCGCGGCGCGGATGGCTGCGCGCGGTGCGTGATCAATAAAAAATATTCATTGTTATGATGCAGATAAGCATCTAAAATATCAC
>JAKLIR010000225.1 GCA_022709505.1 bacterium
GGATTTCACATCGACTTTTTCAACGGGCGGCGGGATTATGATTTCCTTCTCCGAATCCGTGTAATGGGCGGGATTGAGTTTCGGGGATTTAAGTTGTGATTCGGCCGCCGCGGCCGTTTTCGCTATCGAGCGCGGAGCGACTCGCCGTACGGTTTCTCGCGGCGCCGGTGGCGCGGTTTTAATCGTTTCACGTTTCGGCGGCTCGGTTTTTTCGGCGACCTTTCTCCGAGGGCGGGGCGGCGGCGGTGTTTTCTCCGCGGCTTTCACCGCCGGCGCGGTGGGCGCGTGTGACGAAGCGACCGCGGTCGGGATGTTTTTATTTTCCTTGGATATCCGGGGCGCCGCCGACATCGGCTTGTCCGGATTCCGGTCTCCGATTATCCCGGTCATCCAGCCCACGGCGAAAGAGGCGAGCACGAAAACTATCAACGCAACGAGTATCCCCGTGGGATTGATAGTTTCTTTTCTCGATGAAAAAGGGGCGGCCATCAGCAGTTTCAATCGTCGCTGGTTTTTGTGGTTTTATCCTGTATCCCGCTTCTGTCCATGCGGAGAACTACGCCTTGAGCAATCTTCACCCGGAGGCTTTTATCCTTGATCTCGGTGATCTCTCCATATATTCCGCCGGTCGTGATAACTTTGTCGCCGACCTTGAGGGCGTTGAGCATGTCCTGCCTTTTTTTCTGTTGCTGCCTCTGAGGTCTGATCAGCATGAAGTAGAACACGAACACGAAGCCGATCATTATTACAAACTGCATTGATTGCGGATTCTTAAGAATATCCATTTTCCTCCTCGCTCCGTTGCCTTGAATCGAACTCGAACTTAAAAGCCTTGAAGCGGTCTTCGAGAATAGCCCGCCTCGCGAGTTGCATCATTTTAGCATAAAAGAAAAGATTGTGAAAGCTTGTAAGGCGCGCCGCCATGATCTCGCCGCAGACGAACAGATGCCTGATGTAAGCGCGCGAAAAAGAGCGGCAGACGCGGCATTCGCAGTCCGGGTCGAGCGGCGATTCGTCGCGGGCGTGTTTGGCGTTTCTCATGTTGAGTCTTCCCGTGGAAGTGAACGCAGCGCCGTTGCGCGCCATTCGGGTCGGGAGCACGCAATCGAACATATCCACGCCGCGCTCGATCGCGTCCAGAATATCCATCGGCATCCCGACGCCCATCAGGTATCTCGGTTTATCCGCCGGGAGCAGGGGTGCTGTGAATTCAACCGTGTCGAGCATCGCGTTCCGTTCCTCGCCCACGGACAGGCCGCCGATCGCGGTCGCATCGCAGCCGAGCGCCGTGATCTCCTCCGCCGAGCGGCGGCGGAGTTCCGGAAAGACGCCGCCTTGTACTATCGGGATGAGCGTTTGGTGTTCCTTGAGAGAGACGGAACGGCAGCGTTTCGCCCAAGCCGTCGTGCGGGCCGCGGCCGCCTCGACCGCCTCGCGCGGTGCATCCCCCGGCGCGCATTCGTCGAACGCCATCACCATGTCGGCGCCGATCGCCCGCTGGATCGCCATGCTGTCCTCCGGGCGGATGAAGTGCTCCGAGCCGTCGAGGTGCGACCTGAAGCGCGCTCCCTCGTCCGTCAGTTTGGTGAGGCCCTTGAGACTGAAAATCTGATAACCGCCGCTGTCGGTGAGTATCAACCTGTCCCAAGCCATGAACTTGTGCAGTCCTCCGAGAGCCTCGACCGTCTCGTGCCCCGGCCTGAGGTAGAGGTGGTATGCGTTGGACAGGATCACTTTCGCGCCGGTCTCTTTGATTTCATCGGGTGAGAGCGCTTTGACCGAGGCCTGCGTGCCGACCGGCATGAACGCCGGAGTCTCGAACGCGCCCCGCGGTAGTTCCACGCGTCCCGCGCGCGCCGCGCCGCTCGCTGCTTCCAATTCGTATTTCAATTCATTTCCCTCCGCGCAGGAATTCGATAAATAGTTTCATATCGTCCGGGATCGGCGCTTCGAGCTTCATCCGTCGGCCCGACGCGGGATGTGTGAACGAAATCTCACGCGCGTGGAGCGCCTGCCGTCCGAGCCTGTCGAGCGCTTCCTGAACCGCTTCTCCGCCGGGCGTCTCTTTTTCGCCGCGCGCCGCGCGCCGCGCTTTCGCGCCTCCGTAAACCGCGTCTCCGGCCACCGGGTGCCCGATGTGCGCCAGATGAACCCTGATTTGATGCGTGCGCCCGGTGTGAAGATCGACGTCGATCACGGAAAATGTTCCAAAGTTTTCGATCACTTTATACGATGTCGCGGCTTCCTTGCCCGTGCTCGATCCGGGCGAGAGCACCGCCATTTTCTTCCTGTCGCGCGGGCTTCGCCCTATGAGAGTCTCGATCCTGCCCGATGCCGGCCGAGGCGCTCCGTGCGCGATCGCGGTATATTTCTTTTCGACTGTTCTGTCCGCGATTTGTCCGGCTATCGACAGGTGTGCGGCGTCGTTCTTCGCGATTATGATCAGGCCGGAAGTGTTCATGTCGAGCCTGTGGACGATCCCGGGGCGCAACACTCCGTTTATTCCGCTGAGCTTGTCTCCGCAATGGTGCATCACCGCGTTCACGAGCGTGCCGGTGGAATGGCCGGGGGAAGGATGGACGGCGAGCCCCGGCGGCTTGTTCACAACGAGTATGTGTTCATCCTCGAATATCACGGAAAGCGGGATCGGCTCCGGAGAGACGTCGGACGGCTGAAGCGCGGGAAGTGTGAGAGTGACGACGTCCCCGGCGCGGATGCGCCGTCCGGGCTTGACTTGCCCGCCGTTTACAAGCGCCGCCGATTCCCGGATGAGGCGTTGGATGTGGTTTCTGGAGAGAGTCGGGACGCGTTCTCGGAGGAACACGTCGATGCGGCGCGCTTCGCTGTCCGCCGTGAATGAGAACGAAGTCTCTTCGTGCTGATCCTCTTCGAGATTGGGGTCCGGTCCGGCGGGGTGCGGGTCGTCTGTCATGAGCGGCTCACCTCCCGCTGCTTTTCTTGCCGGGCTTGCCTTTTGTGGCGCCTGATTTTTTTTGTTTTCCGACTGCGTCCGCGGGAGCTTTTTTCGAGTTTTTCGGTTTTGATTCCGCTTCGGCCGCCGAGTAAGGCGTGGAGAAAAGGCGCGCCGGAAGGAAGTAGAGAAGGATCCCCACCGCGGCGATGGGGACGCTTGCAAACTGAGCCATCGTAATGCCGCCCGCCACCACGCGGCCTGTCGCTCCGGCCCGGAAGTACTCCGTTATGAATCGCAGGATGGCGAAGCCGATCAGGTAGAACGCTGAGAGGTCGCTGTCCTTGCGTTTGTATTTTTTGAGGTAGAAAAGGATGGGCAGCATCGCGAGGTGGAGAACCGAATCGTAGAGTTGAGCGGGGTGCCTTTTCAGGCCGTCGCCGAGGACGGGGAAGACGATGCCCCACGGGCCGTCCCACGGGCGGCCGTAGCAGCATCCGTTGAGAAAGCATCCCCATCTCGCTATCGCCGAGCCGAGAACGAGCGGCGGAACGGCGATGTCCGCGAGCCGCCACATCGGCGCCCGGCGCCTCCTGCTGAAAACGTACAGCGCCAGCACTCCGCCGATCGCGCCGCCGTGGAATGAAAGCCCTCCCTGATATATCCTGAGCGCTCCCAACGCGTCTCCCGCGTATTCGTTCCTGTTCAGCAGTATGTACAGAAGCCTCGCGCCGATTATGCTGAAAATTATGATGAGAATCGTTTCGTCCAGAACGTCTTCGGGTTTCAGGCCCGCTTTGACGCCTTCCCGGACCATGAGCGCCATGCCCGCGACGAACGCCACCGCGAGCATCATTCCGTAAGCGTGAATCAATACGGGGCCGATCGCACGGCCGAAGAGATGAAAACTATCGAAGCTGAATATTACCGGGTGCATGGTTGCCGTCCTGAGTCATAGTTCGGCGATCGCCGCTCCCAGACGCGCCGCTGCCTTCTCGAAACCTTCCGGCGTGTCTCCGGCGACGATCTTTCCGTACATCAATCCTTTCACCTTCGCTTTGTGCAGAGCGGCGACTTGTTCCGGCGCTATCGCTTTCTGCGTCGGCACTATCACCGCACCCTTGAACTCGGAGGCGATGTAAGAATAGGCGAGCAGGTCCGATAGGGCAAGAGGCGAGCCGTATCCCGCGTGCGGCACGATCGAGGCTTCGAGCATCTTCACGCCGAGCTTCGATGCGGCCGCCGGCTCGAAATCGCGCCAGCCGTCGCCGAGCGCCGCCATCGCCGCCATCTTGCCGAGCGTCAGGTATTCGGCCGGCATGTCCGATGCGTATATGTCGTAAAAAGACACTCCCATTTTCTCCAGAGTTCGCATCTCTTCGAGCGTGGCTTTTTCAGCCGCGCCCGGCATGATACTGACGGGTATTTTCACCGCCGAGAGGATCGCCTCGATCTTCGGGCGCTCTTCCTCGAACGGGCCGAACCGTGTCCCGCTCGCCGCGTGCACCACGTTGATGTGGACTTTCAGCATGTCCGCGCCACCCGCTTCGGCGGCTTTCGCGAGGTCCACGCCGTTCCCCGGAAGGCTCGCTATCAAAACCATCTTTTTCTTCTTGAACAAACTTAAGGCCGCATTTTCACGATCTGTCATGTCTTGTGCTCCAAAAGGGCTTCGGCCGCGCCGCGCCCGTTTTTTCATCAAAGCCACTTTCAAAGGATAGATACTTATATTAATGCCTGCAATATGAAAGGCGGTCAAATAGCTTAAACCGGATTTTTCACCGGAAAAATCCGGGAAATCGTAAAAAAGGGCGATCTACTGTGTTGCATCATCGACTCGAACTCGGTCACATACGAAACAGTATGCTTCCTCGTTCTCGCTCGATGCGTCTTGTATCTCATCACTTTTTCCGATTTAAACCCACATTGGTAAAAAATGTGGGCCAAGGGTTTGTTTTCCGCAAGGGAGAGGCTCGTGCGAACAGACTCCCGCCGACTGTTTTTGATCCGGTAAAAAAAACGGTATCTCGTCGGATACCGTTTTTAATTCATGCGCCGTCAAAATCCAAAATAATCATTTCAATAAGTCGATCAATTGATCGTGAAGTCAACTTTAAGAACCGGGCAGTACAGGATGTAGAACCTCGCGACCGCGGTGTATTTGCCGGAAGGAACCGCGTTTCCGGCATCGTCTTTCTGGTCCCATATCGAAGTGAATTCATACACCGGTCGGAAGCCGGCGACCGCCCGTGCGCCGAACAGAGGCGCGGGGGAGCAGTTGAGGTCGCGGATCGTTTTTACGAGTTTTTTGTTCGAATCGTAGATATAGAGATCGAGGCAGACGTCGAGAGCGCGGCGCGATTCCATTTCATCGAGCAGGGCGGAGAAACTGACCGAGACTGGGGCTTGAGCCGGATAGGAATCGCAGTCGGTGGAAAGTTGTGCGATCGTCAGGCTGTCCGTCCATGACGCCTCATTGGGTTTCGCCGTGTTGCAGTAATTCATATCGGCGGGGGCCCATGTTTCGAGAGTGATCGAGTTAGACGTGAGGTTGTTGAAAGTCGCCGAGATGCCGGTTCTGCCGGGTGAGGCGCCGGTGAAAAGCGCCTTAACGGGATTGAACGAGCCGACGGCCGGATTTTCAACCGTCCATACGGCGTGGGAGGTGACGCGTTCGGCGGAGAAGGCGTATCTTTGTATCGGGCTCGAGATCGGCGGGGCGGTGTTCGGTCCGCCGTCCGGGCCCATCACCGGAAGCAGTTTGTAATAAGTCGCTTCGAGAGGTATCGAGTCGCCTTTTTTCACGATCGTTTCCCTGTTCGAGGCTTCGATCATCAGGAAGGAATCCGTTTCCGGGCCGACGACTTGAACCCAAGACCACTCGCTCCACACACCGTCCAAATAGGCGCGTACGCCGGTCAGACCCGGTTTGAGCGCTGTTACGACGCCGCCCGCCGCGACTTTTAGGATGCTTTCGTCCTGAACCTGCCAGA
>JAKLIR010000226.1 GCA_022709505.1 bacterium
ATACGAAAGTTCTCCGATCGGAATATGCATTACTAAGAATCAGATCATTAAATTCGTAAATAACGCCTGCGTGAAAATATACGACTACGATACGACCGAAGAGCTTATCGGGAAAAACATAGCCGAGTCCGTCGCTCCGGAAGAAATCCAGAAAATAACAGAAATAAACATGAATAGAGAAGCGGGGAAAGAGGTTCAGAATACATACGAGACCATCGGCAAAAGAAAAAACGGGTCGTTTTTTCCCATGCAGATCAGTTCGTCGATCATAAATATCGAAGGTGGAATCTGCACGATAACCTTTCTTAACGATCTTTCGGAAATGAAAAAGATGGAAAAGGAAAAGGAAGCACTCACGGAGCAGCTTCTTCAATCGCAGAAAATGGAAGCCGTGGGGACGCTGGCCGGGGGAATCGCGCACGATTTCAACAATATGCTCGCCATAATTCTCGGCAACGCGCAGCTCGCGCTTGTTGATCTTCCGAAAGGGTCCGAACTCAGGCACGACCTCTCGGAAATAGAGAATGCGGCGGAAAGAGCGAAAGAACTCACGCAAAAGCTTCTGACATTCGCACGAAAGGAAAAACTGAACTTAAAAACGGAAGGCATAAACAGGATACTCAAAGACGCGGCGGCCATACTCGGGCGAAGCGTTTCTAAGAAAATACGGATTAAAACTTCACTTTTGGAGCCGAGTCCGGAAGTGACGATGGACTCGAACCAAATTTATCAGGCGATATTGAACATCTGCAACAACGCCTGCGACAGCATGCCCGAGGGCGGCTCGCTGACAATCGAAAGCGACATCGCGGAAATCGACTACGAATACTCTCTCAAGCACGTCGGTGTGGAAGAGGGGCGTTATTGTCTCGTTCGGATATCAGACACCGGCATTGGGATGTCCGAAGAGGTGAAGAAACGAATTTTCGAACCTTTCTTCACAACAAAGGGAACTGGAAGCACGGGCCTCGGGTTGTCCGTCACACACGGCATAATCAAGAACCACAACGGACATATCACCATCAGCTCGGCCCCCGGCAAAGGAACGGTGTTCAATATTTACATCCCGTGCGCGAGGAAGAAAGAAGCGCCCGCCCACGAACTGAACACAGCGGATGTCATCAGCGGAAATGAAACCATCCTCGTCATAGACGACGAGCAGGCGATCCTAAGCCTCGCGGAACGGATCCTGAGCAAGGCGGGATACACCGTTCTAACGGCAGGCGGCGGCGAGATGGGAGTACTGATGTATGAAAAACACGGCGCTCGCATCGATATGGTTATCCTCGACATGGTGATGCCGGATATGGACGGCGCGGAAACGTTCGAAAAAATAAAACAAATAAATCCCAACGTGAAAGTAATGCTTTCATCCGGCTACAGCATCGACGGAAAAGCAGGCACGCTCCTCGCCAAAGGCATTCGCGAATTCGTTCAAAAACCGTTCAATATAACAGACCTTTGCGATAGCGTGAGAAAAACACTCGACGATTGACCTGCGGCGGATTTCGCCAGAAACCGGACCGGCGCTCGAAAAGCCCGGAGAAATTTCATTCCGGATTCGTCAATAGCGCGCCGAATCCAAATGACGGATTAGAGTTCCTTCCAACCCCGGCGAAAAACAACACCCCATCTTTTTCTCGGTTCCGCTTTTTTTCGAATAACAAGCCGGAATATAATTAATATACAGATATTATTTAATAAAGGCTGTCCGATCCAAGCCGCGTGCAAACGCGGTGAAGGACGAAACCGGGTTAAACTCACTGCGGGATCATCCCGGTGAATCCGGGGCGAAAGCTGAAATCTTTCTGATCGCCGTGTTACGGCGAAGCTGCATGAGGTGCTGAATTGAAAACAAGAACTCTTCTGAGATGGGGCATCTTCTTGGCCGGACTGTTGATAGCGTTCTCGTTTTTCGTTGTTCCCAAATGGAATACGACCCGGACCGCCGGGCGCGCGATCGGCGATGCGAACGAGAAACTGAATTCCGGCGACATGACGGGCGGTCTCGCCGAACTGCAACACGCGCTGAATGTGTTGCGATCCGCGGGCGCGCCGCCCCCCGCCCTTCTCGATTCGGTGAAAAACCGCGCGCTCTCAGCGGCCGTTTCCCTGCCGCTCCAGTCCGATATTGCGCTTCGCTTTCTCGACGACAACGGATATGCCGTCCCCTGCGAACAACGGCTCGCTATGTATGATACTCTCCTGAAATCCGGAGTCGAGGCCGCAAAAAACGGAAAGCTGAAGGAGACGGGCGCGTTCCTCTATCTCGCGCCGCTTTGGGGCGGACAGTGCGGGATCGACCCCGACAATATCACCCTATTCAGGAAACTGTTCGATTATTACAAGAAAAAACAGGGCGCGGCGTTCGCTCAGGCCGCATGGATGGCGCCCGCGTATCAAGGCAAACCTATAGCGCCTCCCCCGCCGCCGCCGCCGACCCCCGGCCTCGTCGTCTCTCCGGAAGGCGCCAAAACTAAAACGGGCCTGATCGACTCGATCAAATCCATGCTCGGCCTGACCAAGATGAAACAACCCGAAAAACCGGCAGCAGCGACCGGAACCGTCTCCCTGCCTCAAACACCGGCGCT
The DNA here is from genome assembly GCA_022709505.1 of bacterium. Taxonomy (GTDB): domain Bacteria; phylum UBP15; class UBA6099; order UBA6099; family UBA6099; genus JAKLIR01. Next base: position 2,592 of record JAKLIR010000226.1, read on the forward strand.
GCCGGAAAAAACGCCGGAACCTTCCAAAATCAAGGAAACATTGCCGGCCCACGAGGCCTCTAACCTCGTGACCACACCACCCGCGAAACCCGCGCCCGCCGCACCGGCAACGGTAACAGAACAAAACCCGGCGGCAAACCCGCCGCAGGCGTCCCAAACAGCGCAAAAATCGGTTCAGGCGTTCTTCCCGGCGCCGAAGAAAATCGCAAAACCGGCGGAACCAGTGAAAAAGGAATCCCCGTCCATACTCAAGAGAATCACTTCCGCGCCCTCGGCTTTGATGTCGAGATTCTTCGGAAAGGCGAAGAAAAAAGAGACCCCCGCGGTAAAAGAATCCCCAGCGCCGGTGGTTGACGCCTCCGTGATTGCAAAAGAAGTGTCATCGGCAACCGGCGACCTGCACGGAATGCTTCCGGTGTTCGAGGTTAAAGCACCGGATGTGAGTTTTTCGAAGGATGGAACAATAGTTTACATTGTTTTTGTTTCCAAAAACATAGGAAATCCGAAACTTGTGGGCGAATTGAAAACAATCTTCAGCGCCATAGAAGAACGTGTTAAGCAGACTGGAATTCTGCCTTTGAGCGAGATGCGGATTCAGTTGTTCGACGAGAAGAACACCCCTCGCGCCAAATGGATAATAAAATACGGAGACTACCTGTTATATAGAGCGAAAAAGATCGACGGAACGACGTTCAGATCCCGGTGGATAGAGATCATACCGTAGGGCGCCGTCGAAAGCATTTTTATGTCCTCAAGAGGAAAATTCATAGTAATCGAAGGGATAGACGGCGCAGGGACGACGACGCAGGCGGCCATGCTCGCCGGCGCGCTTTCCGAACGTGGATTGACCTGCCTCAACACAAGGGAGCCGTCGGACGGGCCCGTGGGCGTTTTGATCCGAAGTCTGCTCGAAAAACAGATCACGCCGCTTCGCGAAGTTTACGGCGATGAATGGGCGGAACGGGTAACGCTGTCCCTGCTTTTCGCGGCCGATAGAGAGGACCATCTGAGCAGGACGGTCTCCCCCGCTCTCTCGGCCGGCGCGTGGGTTGTTTCCGACAGGTATTTCCATTCCACCTGCGCCTACCAGATGCGGGATCGCGAAAGCCTCGACTGGATTATCGAGCTTCACCGCCATTCGCTGATCCCGGACATCACTTTCTTCATCGACCTCGATCCGAAAGAATCTCTCGACAGGATCGAGAAAAGGAAATCCGCGGAGGGAAAAACGGAGGGAGACCTGTTCGAGACGCTCGACCAGTTGAAAAGGATCCGCTCCGCATACATGGAAACGATAACGAGGCTTCGCGAACGCGGAGACCGGCTGGAAATAATCGACGGCTGCCCCGATAAGGATTCGGTTCACACGGCGATCTTGAGAGCCTTGACACCCCTTCTGCCTTGATTTATCCCGAATCGCCGCTCGGGTTCGGCGCGCTATCGACGAATCCGGGTTAAAAAAAGGCCTGAACGGAAAACGACGAAGTTGCACGCGAATAACTGACATGCTATAATTTTATATCTATCAGCAAATTTGACACTTTTTTGTATTTTCGGATTCGCTTTTGCAAAACAGCGGATCCTCATCGAGAATTCCATATCGACATCCGGCTTTCCCGGCGAAACCAAAGAAGCGCCGGCGGGAAATAACTCGGAGGCGGTGAGATGAACGACGGAAGAGAAGGAGAATTTTTTTCGCCGATAAAGTTCTTAGTCGTTATAAGCCTGACCTTGATCGTGCTCGCCGTGGTTTTCTCATCAGCCCAAGCCGTTTCAGCGGTGCCGCCGTCTGGAACGCCGAAACAAGCGCCCCAGAAATTCTTCACCTTGGGAAATGCGGAAATACGCTCCGAAGCCGATTCGGTTTATTTCCGGCTGAGAGGCCCGAAACCCGAGAAGACGCCCTTCGGCATTTTCAGATACATCCGGGTCACGGGAGCATGGGAAACGCTCGGAACGGCGGCTTCGTTCAATGAACCGATAGCGATAGGCGCGGCGAAATTCCCTCCCGACGAGTTCTTCTATCCGAGGCTCGGTTATCAGGAAGTCGAAATCCTCGGAAAAACGTACCGGATGGACACGACGGACGAGCGCGCCGTGATAGTGGCTCGAACTGACGGGAAAGACCTTTTCATGGTGTCCGCGCAACTACCGCCCGGAAAAGAAAAACGGGCGTACAGGTTCCGCTATCTGACCCCCGGGCGGCTTTGGTTCGACATGCGTATCGAAAAAGACGGGCGCACTTTCAGCGAGGGTCTCGGTTTTTTCGATATCTCCACGCACGAAATCAGGCTGATCCCGCCTGAAAAATTAGTTCCGGATCCGAAAACTCCTTTCATAATAACCGAGATTTCGGGCAGACGCGACGAGGTCTGGGTCGGAATAGCATACTGCAAGGAGCAGGAGTGCCTTTCTGACGGCATCGTTCTGAAAATCAGCGCCGACGGTGAAGTGGCGCGCCAATGGTTCTCGGGCGAAAAGGGAATTCCGCCCGGCACGGTTCTGCGAGTGAATCCCGACGACGATGGTCTGTGGATCGTCACGACAAATGGGATTACCCTTGTAAACAATGAAAAAATCAGGTGCTTCAGGATTTCCGAAAAAGCGGGGATTTTGGATGGAAGCGTCTTCGGCTTGTCGCCCGTTTTGTCCAAAATGGGTTTGAATGTGGCGAAGGGTACGGGCTTCATAGGCGGGAAATTGGTTGAGACGAAAGATATCTTTTTCAAAATAAAGCCGGAGCGCGCCGCGAGGTTGTGGGTTTCCGAAAAAGATGCTCCCGCAAAGTTTCAAATTGCTTCGAGTTCGATACGGCTTGTCCCCGGGCAGACCGTTGACTTCCGTCCGGAACCGGACATGAGCGCGCCCGCCGCATCCTTCGAGGGCCCGCGTGAGCCGAGAATATCCCTCAAGGTAACGGACCGGCAGACCGGGTGGCTGAGAGCGGAAATTTCGGATATGCTTTGGTTCGCCCCCGACGGGGTGATGCTTTCCGTCGAGGAATACGCTTCCTTCCCCGCGAATAATTTCCTGTCACAACCTCAAAAACCCTGATTTTTTCATGTTGTAACTCTCCGATGATGAGAAATCTCGTTACGATGCTCCCGCGGCCTTTAATGCATTACGTTTGAGGTGTAGGGCCGAGTGTCTCCGTACTCGGTCGCTCAAAGGGGCGCTTTTGAAAAAGCGCCCCCTTGAGAATCCCCCGTAAAACTTTTTGCTCCCGCAATGCCGCGCAAACCACGCGGCATTGCTTGTTCAATTTATTACATCACATCCTCCGTCTTCCCGGTATCGCAGC
>JAKLIR010000227.1 GCA_022709505.1 bacterium
TCAAACTGCTCGGGGCTCATTTGCTGGCGAAGCTGGCTTATGACATCGTCATCGAGGGCGTTGAAAATATTGCCTACTCTCACCCCCATGAATTTTAGTTTTTTCATTAACTCGGCGCTCGATATTCCGAGCTCCTTTGCAAATTCGTAAATGCGTTTCTTTTTCGCCATCGCGATCTCCTTGAGCCCCTGACATTATCGATCTTCGCCTGTCTCCGCACTTTGTGATTACTGTTCATTCATGAATGTATTCACCGCGCTTCGACAAGCTGTCTCCTTGAATCCGTCGCTTTTATTTTTGCCGTTACCTCCTTTGCCTGTTTATTTCTCTAATCGTCAACTGTTATCGACTTCTTCGGCGGCGGGTTCCGGAGAATCAGAATATTCCGGTTCTTCCTCCTCCGAACTGATTTCTTCCGATTCTTCATAATCTTCGTCCGAGCCGCGCACCGAGCGCAGGGCGGGCGGGACTGCCGGCGGTTCCTTGTCCGGTTCGAGCAGCTTGAGCCCGATGGCGTTGAGTTTTTCCTTGATCTCTTCGAGAGACTTTTCGCCGAGCCCCTGAATGGATGAAATATTCTCTTCGGTAGAAACCGCGAGATCGTAGGCGTATTCGATTCCGGCTTCCTTCAGGATGTTCATCGTGCGGGTCGAAATACCGAGAGCTTCCAACGTTTTTTCGTATTGAACATTGGCCTTCAGTTCGTGAACGAGACGTTCTTTTTCCGCGTCGCTCAGGATATCGATTTTCCAGCTTGTCAGTTTGTTGGCGAGCCGTGCGTTCTGCCCCTGTTTACCGATCGCCAAGGAAAGCTGGCTGTCGGGGACGATCACTTCCGCGCTGTGGTCGTCGAATACTTCTACCGAGATAACCTGAGCGGGGCTCAGGGCATGGGCTATGAACTGCGCCGGGTCGTCGCTCCATGGAATGATGTCGATCTTTTCGCCGTTGAGTTCATTAACTATATTCTTCACCCGGCTGCCTTTGTATCCCACGCAAGCGCCCACGGGGTCAACTTTGTCCTGAGTCGAAAATACCGCCATCTTCGTCCTGTAGCCGGCTTCTCTCACGATCGCTTTTATCTGAACTATGTTCTGAGCTATTTCGGGAACTTCGAGTTGGAAAAGAAGCCTGACGAAATCCGGATGGCTCCGCGACAGAATGATCTCGGAATCCTTCCCTCCGCGCCTTACTTCCTCGACATACACTTTTATCCTTCGGCCGATGACGTATTTCTCACCGGGTATTCGCTCGCTGTTCGGGAGAAGACCGTCTATCCTGTCGAGATTCACGAGGACTCCGTTGTTCGTGATTCTGTTGACCACTCCGGTTATGATCTGGCCTTCCTTGTCGGCGAACCTGTCGAGCTGGATGTTCTTTTCCATCTCACGGACGCGCTGCACGATGTGCTGTTTGACGGCCTGTATGCCTATCCGCCTGAAACTTCTGAGCGACAGCGGCGTCTCGACGAGTTCTCCTATCTGCACCTCGTCGTTTATAAGGCTCGCGTCCTTATACGACACTTCAAGAACGGGATTGATTACTTCCTCCACTACTTCACGTATGCGGAATATGCTCAGTTTTCCCGTGTTCACATCGAACTCGACGCGAAGAGATTGGAGCCCTTCGGATTCCTGCTGAATCGCTTTGACAAGTCCGTCCTCGACTATCGATTGAATCTCTTCCGGAGGAATTTCTCTCTCCCGCTCAATTTGCCGGATCGCCAGTAAAAAGTCTGAATTCACGGTTCTGCTCCTTTTTCTCATCCCGCCCATGGGGCTTTTCAAAACTCCAGCCGGGACTTCTGTCTCTCATTTAATAAAAAAAGTGGGCTGACCCACTCTTCGGCGAAATTCACGCACGCAGGGGCGTAAATTTCAAAGACCGAAATATTATAAGGAGTATTTTCAAAAAAGTAAATATAAATCAATTACTTCTCTGAAAAGCCGGGAGATGTCTCAATTGAAGGCTCTTATCTCGTGAAAATTCACATTTAGATTGAGTAGATTATATTCTCAGGCAGCGAAAGATCGAGGGTCGCGCCGGAAGAAAGTCCGGATTTTTCGGACAAGACCTCGGTGATTTTTACCTTCGGATGCAACTTGTCGTCTGATTGCAAAACTTCTCCTCTGAAAACCGGTTCTTTAACTTTTTCTTCATAGCCGTCGAGGATTTCACCTTCGTCGTATGGCCTTAGGATCGCAAGGAAAGCTTTAACTACTTCGCCCGAGAAGATGCGGCCCGCGCCTTGGGTTATCAGTTTTACGACTTTTCCCCTCACGAAACGGGTCGTGTATTCTTCGTACATATCGCAAACCGAAAGCAACTGAGAGAAGAGGTGAATGTCTTTTTCCTTTTTCCCGCCGGGATATCCGGAACCGTCTATGTATTCGTGGTGATTTTTTATTATGCTGCGGGTCAGAGGCCGTTCATCGTAGAGAATGCTGAGCTTGTTTTTTATGATCTGGTTCGAGGCATCCGGATGCTGTCTTAGTTTGTCGTCTATATGCCCTTTGATGGAAATCAGTATGCTGGGATCGCGTATCAAACTGATGTCGTGAAACAACGCACCGAAAAAACCGCTTACCACGAGGCTGAAATCACCTTTTTTAGCGGCTTCGAGTTCCGCCGGACAATTGTTCCTGCCGTAGTAATCGTAATATACGAGAAGTTCCGGTTTTCTACCTCTGGGATCGGTTATTTTTCTCATTTCATCTTTGCTTTTTGAACGCCACGCTTCCATCGACCCCGTTTCGAGAGAGCGGCCCCGGTTCATGTGTGACATAGCCGCAAGCCAGTAGATCGATGTGTTCACGAGATGATCCGTGTAGGACGCAACCGTCCTCAAGTCGGAAGGACCGACGGAGTAAAGGCCGAACTTGTCATATCCGAAAATCCCGTCGAGCATCTCGGCGGCGTTGGCGGCGAGCCCCTGTATCTCCGTTTTATAGGAAGATTTCTCCACGCTGACGATGTTTGAGAGGTATCGGTGCATCTGGTTTGCATAATGATTAATCGTTTTTGAGTCGATGTTGTAATATGCATCCACCGCATCGAGAAAACGCGTCACCCTTATGACTCGGTCCCGATTGATACCCCAGCTCATGTAGAGGTTGTTTACAATCACCGGTGTTAAAACGCATCGCGGATCGACGAGTTTGCGCTTAGTTCGCGGCTCCCGGATCGAGTCCACGCAAAAATACGGGTCTTTCGAATTTGTAACGACTCGTTCGAGTTCTTCGAGAGTGTATTCCTCTATCGGATTTTCTTCGTCCTGCTTGTTTTTCTCTTTTTCGTTGTCTTCGCTCATATTCCGCCGGCTATTTTTTATTTCATTTATAATACATTTCCGCGGTAGCAGAGTCAACGTCAACGGTCGGCATTTTGAAATCGGCCGAACCGTTATGAAAAATATTCAAGCCGGCTCGCTATATATATAGTAAAATAACAAAAAAATAAAAATAGAAAGAGATCGACATGTTCAACATCAATCTTTCGAACGAATGGGACGAATTGATAGAAACGATCGAGAAGAGCGCGGCCGCGTCTGCCGGGTACAGGCTCATCGATCCCGTACTGGCTGCTTGGGAACGCTCCGTCGGTCTCGGCGAAGACACAAGGCGGGTTCTTTTCGGGAAAAAACAGCTCCCATTCGATAGCAGTATTTTAAATTACGTGGATTTTCTAAAGGGCAAAGCCCGCGAGGAAAAAGAAATCGAGGTCGGAACGGATGAAAGCACGCGCCGTACAAAACTAAAGAAATGCCCGGACGGAAGAAAAAAAACAGACAGTTTATTCGACAGGATAAACACAGCCGTTTCCGAAGTTGCGGAAGATACGCCGAAGATTCTGCCGGGAGACGCAATGACGCCGAGGGAACGGATCGATCGTCACGTTCGGTTCGAACCTGCGGATAGAGTGGCTTTCGCGCCGCTGCTCGGTTTTCACACCCCGCGCGCGGGGGGCGTATCGGTCAGGGAATACATGACCGACGGCAAGCTCGCTGCGCTCGCGGCGCGGCGCGCATGGGACCTTTACGGCGGTTTCGACATGCTGCCCGTTAATTTCCCAATGGGCTACGTTTTTCCTCTCGTCCCGGAGTCGCATTCGCGCTTCTGCGCAAAGTGGTTTCTGCCAGCCGATGACGATCTCCCGAAGATGGACGAACAGCCCCGGCCGGTGGATTACGACGTGATCAGGGAGGAAGGTTTGTCGCCTTTCATCAGGACGGAGCGGGGAGCGCTGCCGGGAGAGTTCCTGCGAATGGCGGGGCAGGGCGCGGTCTTCGCGGCGGAGACCGCGCTCAATTTCCCTCGGGCCGACCTCTTCCAGCCGTACGCGTTGGGGGTGATAAATCATCCGGCGGACCTGCTATCGATGTGGCTCGGATTCGAAAAATTCATGACTGATTGTGCGCTCGACCCGGTCAAATTGCGCGAAGCATGCGAGAGACTGGCGCCGGGGCTCGTGGAACTCGGCCTTCTGACAGGCAGGTTGAGCGGAGGAAAACAAATCCTCTACGGCGTGAGCCGGATTTCCGGCTCTTGGATTTCGAGGAAGATGTTTGACGACCTTTTCGCCGGAGTCTTCAAATCGCAGGTCGAACAAGCGGTGGACTCGGGTTTCAGCCTGACATATCACCTCGACAACGATTACACTCCTCTGCTCGATTTCTTTCTCGAACTTCCGAAACAAAGCGGGTACATGCATCTCGACCAAACAGACCTTTTCAAGGCGAAGGAAGTGCTTCACGGACATCTGTGCCTGATGGGGAACCTTCACCCCGGGCTGCTCGCCGCCGGTTCCGAAGCCGATGTGACGGCGCAATGCGAACGCCTGATAAAAGAGGTCGGTGCGGGCGGCGGCTTTATTCTCGCGAGCGCCTGCGAGGTCCCTATAAATACGCCGGTGGAAAATCTCAAAGCGGCAAAGAGCGCCGTCGATCGGTGGGGTTGGTACTGAAAACGGCGGTCTGCCTTGTAACAAACTGCATCATAACGTTTTTGTCATTTAAGCCCGACTGAATCGGCAAAACAATTTTTCTCAAAAGATGTTCCGGCCCGCTGACGATTTGAATCTGTTACTGTATAATCATAGCTGATTTTTTCGCGAACCATCCTGAATTCATCGGCGAGTAAATACAAAATCGCCGACAAACGAGAAGCAGCGTCCGGTCGGGCGCCGATCAGAACCATGCAACGAAGGGAGACATCCAAAATGAAAAAATCATCCTCTCTGAAATTCGGAATCATCTCGAGCGCGTCCGTTTTGGCTTACGGTTTCATGCCGGCGGTGAAACTCACGGAAGGCGTGGAGGCGGTGGCGATCGCTTCGAGAGACCTTACGAAAGCGAAACAGACTGCCTCGCGGTATGGAATACCCAAAGCTTATGGAAGCTACAACGAGATTCTTCGCGATCCGGGAGTTGACTGTATCTATGTGCCGCTTCCGAACGCCATGCATATCGAATGGGCGCGAAAAGCGCTCAAAGCCGGGAAACACGTTCTCTGTGAAAAGCCCGCGGGATGGAGCGCGCGGGAAGTCGCGTCCCTTCGCGGTCTGATCGAAAAAACCGGCCTCATCTTCGCCGAGGCTTTCCAGTACAGATACCACCCGCTAATGACTAAGATCAAGGAAATTATTGATAAGGGAACCATAGGGGAAGTCGTCAATGTCGAGGCCTCCTACTGCGAAGTGATCACGAGCAGGGATATGGTGCAGTTCAAGCCGGACATGGCGGGCGGTTCGCTCATGGACGTGGGTTGCTATTGTGTGGACTTCTGCCGTTTCATCATCGGCTGCGACGAAGCGGAGGTTCTGAAAACCAAATCGAAAATCGTTCGCGGCGTTGACGGAGACATGAAAGCGGAATTGCTATTCAGCAATGGCAT
>JAKLIR010000228.1 GCA_022709505.1 bacterium
CTTAGTCAACCGTGATCTTGTATAAGCGGCTTTTTCCGCGCACACGTGAGCTACGTCCCTTATCCCGTCTTTGCCGATAAGGCTCATATAGCACAACGCGGTGAGAGCGCAGAGGGCTTCGTTCGAACAGATGTTGCTTGTCGCTCTTTCGCGGCGAATGTGCTGTTCCCGGGTTTGGAGCGTGAGGACGAATCCGCGGCGACCCTGAGTATCCGTCGTCGCGCCGACTATCCTTCCGGGCATGTTGCGGACATTCTTGCTGCGGCCGGCCATGAACCCGAGGTACGGCCCGCCGAACGATAGCGGCAGCCCCAAACTCTGTCCCTCGCCGGTAACGATATCCACATCCATATCCCCCGGCGGTTTTATGAGGCCGAGAGAGAGCGGATATACCGAACATATCACCATTGCTCCGGCGGCGTGCGCCATTTCCGATATGTCGGTCAGATCATCGACGCATCCGAAGAAGTTCGGATTCTGAACAATGATCGCCGCGGTCTCAGCGTCGAGCGCCGCCTTTATGCCTTCTCTGGATGCAATGCCGCCTTCGACCGGAATTTCCTTGAATTCCACCGACAAGTTCCGAGTGTAGCTGCCGAGCATCACCCGGTATATGGGGGAAACCCCCTGATCCACGATTATTTTCCTTCGCCCGGTCGCGCGGATCGCCATCATCGAAGCTTCGTACAGCGCCGTGCCTCCGTCGTAAAGCGACGCGTTCGACACATCCATCGCCACCAGCCTACAAATCGCTGTCTGATATTCATAAATCGCCTGCAACGTTCCCTGCGATATCTCCGGTTGGTACGGCGTGTATGCCGTGTAGAATTCGCTTCTCGAAACGATCGCGTCCACCGCCGAGGGAATGTAGTGGTCGTAGAAACCGCCGCCCACGAAACATATCAGATCGGTGGCGTTCTTTGAGGCGAGAGCTTGCAGGTGTCTTCTCACTTCAAGCTCCGATTTGCCACGGCCGAGGTCGAACGATTTCGGCGCGAGCGATGAAGGGATGTCCTTGAAAAGATCGTTCATGGACTCCATCCCTATCGTCGCGAGCATGGATTTGATTTCTTCGTCTGTGTGTGGAATAAAAGGCATGTCTCCCTCTTTCGCGCCGCTGTTTCAGCCGCTCCGGTTTTCGGCGCTTATAAATTATAAAGTCTTAACATAAATTATGTTATACATTGTTTCTTTCGTATGATCCCAATAGCCGTGGTAAGTCAAACGGTCTCTTGCGAATTCCGTGAAGCCGAGTTTGCGGTAGAACGGAAGCGCGGAGCGATGGAACGACGATGTTCCGAGTTGAACGCCTTTCACGCCGAGGCTTCTGAGATGGTCGAAAAAGACCTGCATGATTTGGGAGCCGAGTCCTATTCTTCGGAAACCGTTGTCGAAATCGATGTGAAGGTGGGCGGGATATTGCTCGAAAGGTGCATGTGAAATTCCATCGAGCGCCGCATAGGCGGTTCTCAAAAGAAACTTGGCGTCTCTCGAAGACAACCGGTAGTCGCCCGACAAGACGCTTTTCAATATCTTGGGGCCGATTTCCTTCTTCATCGTTTTCTCATAGCGATCAGAGTCCGTGCAGCCGAGGAGATATCCGATGATCTCGCCGTCCGCGACCGCGAGGAAATTATGATGAGGTTCATAATCGGTGTAATAGAGAACATTCAAATCCGCGAACAAGTCGAATTCATCGAAAAAAGGGTCGAGCGGTTTGCCCCCGAAGCCGGTGTCCCACAAAATCTCCCGCACCCGTTTCCTGTGGCGGCTGTTCCCGGGGTCGTACCTTATGATCTCTTTTTTCATCGCTGAAGCCGTCCGTGAGCCTGCGAGGTACGTGCGATAGTCGAGATATTCCGGCCGCTCGAATTCAATGCACTTCCTCGAGCGTTTTTATCGTATAGGGAATGTATTTTCCCCAGTCTTCTCTGAAGTTGGCCTGAATCGACGGTGTGAACTGCGGGGCTCGCGGTTCTTTCGCCAGTCTCATGCCCGCCATTTCAGGCGTTCGGTTCCCTTTTTTCACATTGCACACCCGGCAGGCGGTCACGAGGTTCTCCCAGTTCGTCTCGCCCCCGTACGAGCGGGGTATCACGTGGTCGAGGGTGAGGTCATACGCCTTCTTGGGTCTTCCGCAATATTGGCAGGTGTAGTGGTCGCGAAGGAAAATATTCGTTCTCGACAGGGGCACCGCCATCCGCGGTTTTTTTATGTAGTAGTTCATCTTAATGACCGACGGGAGTTTGATCCGCGTCGAAGGCGAGCAAAGAAAGAGGTCCGTCTCTTCGAGCACTTCCGCTTTTCCCGAATATATCAGGCACACGGCGCGCTGCCACCCTGTGATGTTCAGGATTTCGTAACTGGCGTTCAGGACAAGCACGTTCATAATGCCATCCTTCCAGTATAACGACCCTGCCGCGCGGGATCGGCCCGCGCGGCGTGCCGTATTACGATTCCTAAAGTACCGTCGGTCGCCGGGCTTGAGCCCGGTGAGCCTTATTTGATAGCGCCGCTCAAGTACGCGTCGTACGCGGCGAGGTCGAGATGCCCGTGTCCGCTGAGTCCGAAGAGGATCGTCTTAGCCTCTCCCGTTTTCTTGCATTCGAGGGCTTCGACTATCGCTCCGTGTATCGCATGTGAGGATTCCGGCGCGGGGATGATGCCTTCGGTGCGGGCGAACATTACGGCCGATTTGAATATGCTCAGTTGGTCGTATGCGGCGGCGCCGATCACGCCCTCGTGAACAAGCAGGCTGACCAGAGGCGACGCGCCGTGGTATCTGAGGCCGCCGGCATGGATCGGCTCCGGCACGAAATCGTGCCCGAGAGTGTACATCTTGACTGAAGGAGCGAGCCCGGCCACATCTCCGAAATCGTATTCGTATTTCCCGCCGGTAAGAGAGGGGCAGGAGGCCGGCTCGGCGGCAACGAATTTGATGTTCCTTTTGCCGTCGAGCTTTTCCTTCACGAACGGGAACGTCAGCCCGGCGAAGTTGCTGCCTCCGCCGTGGCATCCGATCACCACGTCCGGATAGTCGCTGGTCTGTTCGAACTGTTTCTGGCATTCGAGGCCGATTATGGTCTGGTGCAGCACCACGTGGTTCAGCACGCTTCCAAGCGAGTATTTCGTATCTTCCCTGCTTGCGGCGTCTTCCACGGCCTCGCTGATCGCTATGCCGAGACTGCCCGTCGAGTTCGGGTCTTTTTCGAGGATCGCGCGCCCGGCCGCCGTGAGGTTGCTCGGACTCGGCACGACCGACGCGCCCCATGCGTTGATCATCGATTTCCTGTACGGCTTTTGTTCGAAGCTTATCCGCACCATGTAAACCATGCATTCGATACCGAAGTGCTGACATGCGAAGCTCAGGGCGCTTCCCCATTGTCCCGCGCCAGTCTCGGTCGAAATCCTTTTCACGTTCTCCTGCTTATTGTAATAAGCCTGAGCCACTGCGGTGTTCGGTTTATGGCTTCCCGCGGGGCTTACTCCTTCGTATTTGTAGTAAATCTTCGCGGGTGTCTGAAGTTCTTTTTCAAGACCGAAGGCGCGGTAAAGCGGCGTCGGTCGCCACATGGAATATATATCAAGGACCTCGTCCGGGATGTCGATCCATCTTTCCTGACTTACTTCCTGTCCGATGAGCGCCATCGGAAACAAAGGCGCGAGATCGTCCGGGCCGAGCGGTTGATTAGTCGCTGGATGAAGCGGCGGGTCGAGCGGTCTGGGGAGATCCGGTTGGATGTTGTACCATTTCCGCGGGATGTCCTGTTCGCTCATAATGATTTTGCGGTTTCTCATCGAAAACTCCTTTCTAAAACATTTATGCAAGGCCAATCCGTCGGGGTATCCCCGTGTTCAGCCTTTCTCCTCAACGTCCGAAGACTCCTGTCCGACGAGTCCCCCGAAACCGGGGTACTTCTTGAGAATTATTCCTGCTCTTTCCTCTATTTCCTTTTCGTCGAGTCTTCCACTGTCTATCAATTCTTCCAGAATTCCTTTTTCAAACAACAGGGTCACGATCGAAATGCAGCGTAGGAGATAGTCATACCCGCCGGACCCCGATATTATTTTTTCCGTTTCGCTCATTATTTCCCCGATGCGCCGGCATAAATTAGAAGCGCTCTCGCATTTCTTGAGGACGGGTTCAGCAGCAGAGCGCGACGGGCTAAAACGCCGGCAGCCTTCCGGTCGCCTTTTGAAAGAGCCGCTCTGCCTTCGGCCGCAAACTTTTCGGCGGTCTCCCGTGCGATCACTGCAATTTCCGCCGATTCTTTTTCATCGAGGTGTTTTCTGAATTCCGGCAGTTTTGAGATCGCTCCCTCGGGCGGTGTCGCGCTTCCCCTCGAAACCGATATCAGAAGGTATCCGATGTGGGCGAGCTTCTCCGAATACGATTCCGCTTTCGGCGCGGGCAGCGAGCCGAGCGCAAGCATGTCAGTCGCTTTCATGTAGCTTGAATCCGCGGCCGCTAAGTCACCTGTTTTTATCTCATTCGCGCAGAGCGCCATCAGGGACGCAATTAATTCTTCGTCCAAGGTCGGAGATTTCAAGCCGGTTCCCCTAAGCATTGTTAACAATTCGACGGCTTTACCGGGTTTTTTCGACTGCTCACGGAGCTGTTTTCCCCAATCGGCGCCTATTAACGACGCGGCTTTCAACAACGCCGGATCCGTTCCCAATAAGGCGATGTATTCTTTTGCGGATTCGGTCGCTTCTCCTTGTTTCTGAATCGCGGCCGACGTTTTTCTGAATTTCAAGTCGAGTTGAGAAGAAGACATATATGAAACGTATATCCTATACGCTCCGAACGCCAACAGGCAGAAGACTACCAATGAAAGTATTACGGTATAAACCTTTTCGGCTATTTCCTTTATATCGATTTTTGATTTTTTCTTTTCGGAATTTTCTTTAGCTGCGGGTGCCGCATCTTCGATCAGAGCCTCTTCTTCCTCTTTCTCAGAGGGAGCCTCCTCCGAAGCCTCTTCCCGAGATGGCTCTGTTTCCCCTTCGTCGGAGATTGTCTGTGTCATTTCCGCCACCGGCATCTTGTCGTCCGGTTCCTCTTCGTTTTCAATTTTCTTATCTTTTTTTCCGAACTTCGCGGTGATTCCCTTGACGAAGCTTGAAATTGATTTCGCGAATCCTGTTTTTTCCTTTTTGTCTTCCTTTTCCGAATCGGCCATTCCTTCAACCATCTCTTCCATTGATTTTTCTCCCTCGGTGTCAGATGAGACGGCCATTTCATCTTTTTCCGGCTCGGACGGACTGCTCTGTGAAATTTCGATTTCCTCGGGAACGGGTTCCACCGCGGCGGGGACTTCCGGCTCAGGTTGCGATTCCACTGTTTCCGGAGATTGTCCTGTCGTTTCATCCATCGGCGCCGATTCGACCTCTGCTTCGATATTTTCCTCCGCCGGCGGTTTCTTGAGGGTTTCGGCGATATGGTCCGTGAGGTTCCAGAACTCACTGTCTCGCTTCAGTGTTTCATCCGCGGACAGCGGTGGTTCTTCTTCGTGAATCGGTGTTTGCGGGACTTCATCCTCGGAGGCGGGTTCCTGCTCGAACTCCGAAGGTTTCGCAGGGTCGGGCTCTTTTTCCACGATCTCGTTCAAAGCATTTAAAATATCGTCATCCTCGGCGGATTCGTCGGGGGTGGGAGGAGGAGGCTCGATTGATGAAGCGGCCTCGGACTTCTCGTGTGCCGGCTCTTGATTCGAAATATCGTCCAACGCTTCTAAAATGTCTTTCTCTTGGAGAACATCATCTTTAGCGGGCTCGACTGAAAGAGCAGCCGGATCAGGCGCTGTTATAAGATTATCCTCGGGAGGCGCTTCGACGATTTCGGAAGGCTCTTGCCGGGAAGCTTCGATTAAATCTTCCGGGGCGACAG
>JAKLIR010000229.1 GCA_022709505.1 bacterium
CGGCGGCGGGCAGATGCGCCAGTTCACGATCCAAGCCCAAGAGGGCCTGAAAAAGAAGGCTCTCGCCGACATGGTCCGGGCGAAAGTCGCCGAAAAGCAACAAAGCACGGGCGTCGTGAAAATCGCCGCTCCCGAGCAACCCGCCGAAAAAACAACCCCGAAAAAAACCAAAAAAGAGAAACCCGTAAAGGTTTTCTCCGTGATAGACATATATTCCACGGACATTCTTAGGCTCGACGACGGACGGGAAATAAAACTCCTCGGCGTGGAATCACCCGCCGCGTTTTTCAGCAGGAACAGAGGCCTCTACAGACAGGCTCTCTCTTTCGTCTCTTCGTCCGTCCAAGGAGGGAAAATCAGACTCGAAAAACCTTCTACTCCGCTGGAACCCGGCCAAGAAAACTCCTTTTACGTCATCCTCCCGGACGGTTCTTCGCTAAACGAGTTGCTGATCGGCTCCGGCAACGCCCTTTCCGACTCGAAGGTGAATCATGCCTTCAAAAAGAAGTTCGACGAAGCCGAAAAGAAAGCAGTGAAGAACGGACTTGCTATATGGTCGGTGCAGAAAACCGACTCGCCCCGTTAGCCCGCATTTTTCACCAATGTGGACTGGGATTCTGATCGATGCAACGCGAAGACACGCTCCCATACCGCGATTAACAGGAAACGCGCTTATCAAACTCAAGTATGTTTAGATTATCTTGAAATAATTACATGATCTCGCGCTCATATTGAAAGCGAGTCAGTTTCTGTTGCCTCAGCGCGGATTGCACACATTCTTTGATCTCGTTCAGACCGCAGGGTTTCGTGATGTACCGTTGCGCGCCGGCGACATAGCCGGCGAGTTTGTCCGAAAGTCTGTTTCTAACCGTCAACATCACAATCACGCTGTTCTGTGTTCGCTGGTCGTTCTTCAATTCCCTGCAGACGTCGAAACCGTTTCGCGCCGGCATCATGACATCGAGGATCACAACGTCGGGGCTTTCGTTCACAGCGACCTCGAACGCTTCGTTGCCGTTCGATGCTTCGAGCGTCACATAGCCTTCCTCGGTAAGGAAAGCCCGGAGCATATCGCGAAAATCAACATCATCATCCGCGATCAACACCTTTGGTGACTGTTCTTCCATTAACACCACACCCCATGGCCGCTATTCAGCGACCGAAAAATTTTCGCGCCGCATCTCGGAAACGTTCTGCGGGATCGGCACGACTATAATATCCGTCGCGTGCTTGTCGTCGAGTGCGATCATGACGTAGTCCATCGATATTCCGATCTTGTCTATGATCTCCGATGTGCCGTTCTTCACGAATAGCACACCCCCTACATCATCCTTGATGCTGTCAACGACGCTTATATCCGCTTTAGGACATATTGACTGAATCCGGCGCTTGATCGGATCAAACCTTCCGTCAATTCTAATAGCCATATATACCCCCTCGATTTCATCTCTTCTTCAACGGAAACAAGAATACCGGTGTCTCCGTCTTCTTGATTTTTTATTTATTTAAAAGGATTTTTTTTATTATTGGTAAATTCGCTTCTTCAGAACAAAAATTATAATTCTCCTCCGGAATTAACAATGGCCCTCGCAATGTCCGCCATCGGTTTATTGTTGTCCCTGCTTCTCGCCCGGATCCGTTCATAAGCCTCGTTCGGGGCGATCATATATCTGTCCCCCACCATCTGTTTAGCTTTCTCGATGATGCTTTTGTTTGCGATGCTCTCCCTGAGATCGTCCATCTCAGCTTTGAGAGAAATTAGCTCTTTGAAATGATCGAGCGTTAGAACTATCGCGGGGAGCAACCCGTCGAGCATTTTCGTTTTGATTAAATAAGTGAAAACTCCCGTTTGCCGCGCCCGCTCTATGTAGTCGCCTTCGCTGTGCGCCGAGAGAAACATTATCGGGCGAGGGCCGGAAGCCATTATCCTGCTCGCCACTTCAATCCCGTCCATGCCCGGCATCCTTATGTCGAGTATCACGAGCGCCGGGTCCAGATTCTCCGTCATCTCAAGCGCGTCCGTTCCGTTATTCGCCACTCCGACAACGTCTATTCCCACTCCTTCGAGATACTCTTTGCACATCTCGGCGAAGTCTTTTTCGTCGTCAACTATCAGCACCCTCGTGCCGCTCAGTTCTTTGTAAATGTCTTGTTCCATCGCGAATGACATACCCGATCCCGAACCTAAAGGGTCATTCCTTTATTTTATTTAGACAAAGATCTCCGAAAATCCGGATTTTCACACTTACATCCACTATTGTCAGTTTAAACCATCGAGGGGTAGTGTCAAGAAAATATCTTTATGAAACACGCGAATTTGGGACTTTGTGAAATTATTAACAAGCGTTTTGGGCGGCTCAAGGGACTTTTTTTCTGGATATTGAAAACCTTATATTATAAATAAAAAAGGGGTCTCCTATCCGTAAGGCATTAAAAGCGAGCAACAAATTGTGAACTGCAAAAGACTTTGGAAGAATCTTAAAGAGTCCGCTTTTGAGCAGCAACCGGGTCAAAACCGGGCCGATGATGGGGATGAGGGCAAAAAGGACCGGAAATCCGAGTATTTCCTTAGGAATTCCGCTTGCGCCGCCGCCGCTGTAGCGGTGTCCGGACATCCCGCTCTCGATCCTCTCCACATCGGCCGCGGATACGGTTCCGGCATCTTGGGCGATTTGCATGATCCGGGTTCCGGGGTAGTATGTCAGCCAGAAAGTGAGCAGCCTGTTCGGCCGGATTTCGGTATAGAATTCGGCGGCCGCCTCCAATTTCTCCCTCGTGTCTCCGGGCAATCCAATGATGTGATCCGCGGAAACGACGATTCCTCGTTCCCTAAGAAGCTGCATGGACGCTCGCACTTTCTCGTTCGAATAACGTCTGTTGAGAACATCGCGCCGTTGCCGTTCATCCACGGACTGGATTCCGATAGTCACGAAACGGCAGCCGCTGTTTTTTATAAGATCGGCGGTCTCGGCGTCGAGCGCCGCGGGGTGGGTGTAGCAAAAGTAAGGCAACCCTATCTTTTTAGTGTATTCGCGGGCGAAGTCGTCGAGCCAGACCTTGTTTAAAGTGAAAACATCGTCTCTGAACACGACCATCTTCACATTCCAGTCGCGAGTTGCTTTTTCGAGTTCGGAGATGACGTTGCCGACGGAACGTCTCCTGATCGGGTTCTTTCCGGGAGGCGCATATTGGGAGAGGCTTTTGTAACAATAGGTGCAGGCGTACGGACAGCCGCGGGCGGACATTATCATGTAGTGGTGTTGCAGCGCGGGCGCTTTCTTGTAAAAAAGGTCTTTTGCCGGCGCGGGAAGCGTATCGAGGTCCTCGATCAAACCCGGAGATTCGCCGGCGCGCACGCCGCCGTCGATTTTGATGCGAGCTCCCGGCGGGACAGTTGCGGCGCCGTTCGTGAGCGCTTCGAGCATCGCCGGGAATGTGTGTTCGGACTCTCCCACCGCTATTGCGTCCACGGCTTTCTCGCGCAGCACTTTTTCCGGAACAGCGGTTACGTGCACTCCTCCGAAGATTGTTTTTATTTCCGGATGCATGTTTTTTATTTCGTCTGCTATCGAAAGAGCCCAGAGGTAGTTCCCCGTGAAACATGAGAAAGCCGCGACTTCCGGCCTTTCGTCTGAAATACGTTTCATGATTTTCGGGCGCAGATCGAGCCGCCGGGCGAGTGTGGGGATGTCCCACATGAGGTTCCCGCCGAAAAGAGCTGGGTCGAAGGCAAGGTCGGCCTCGTGCCCGGCCGCGCGCGCCGCTCCGGCAAGGTATTCGACTCCGAGGCTCTCCGCCCCCATATAAACAAAAAGGACTTTCATATTTTCCGCCGCCGGTCGAAACGCCGGATAGCTGTTATCAGGTGTCTCGGCTCTTTCGGGTTCCGCCATCGCTTAAAAGTATATCGGTATTCGAGTTCGGTTAACAATGGGGCTGTCGCCGTTCTGTTTCTTTTCCACATTTCCGATCAGGCGTTAAATACCGGAAGGCGTCTGTTTCATCAACCGGGTTAAACCCTTTCTCGCGCCGCTTCGGCAAGCGGCGCGATTGGGTTCTGAGCTGCTGATAAAACGAGGCTTTCATCATCCATGAATGGAGGCCTTTTGTCTCTAAAATCCTCATTGTTTGTTGAATTTTTATGCTTTTTTTACGCCTGTCCGGCAAACATTTACGCCTTTTTTATCGACTTCTAAATAGACTAAGAAAAAAAGGTCGTTGATGAGTATGTCTCCAACCGCTTGGATCGAACTTTCCGTATTTCTTCTTTCCTTGATTGTGCTGATACCGTTGCTCGGCGAATACTGCGCGTATGTCCTCAGCGGCAAACGAGTCCCGATCCTCAACTTCATGCGACCTTTGGAAATTTGGATATACCGGACAATTAAACTCGATCGTAGCGGAGACCACTACAACGGTGAAATGAACTGGAAGGAATATGTTTTTTGCGTGCTAATGTTCAGCGGATTGGGTGTCTTATTTGTGACATTCCTTCAATGTGTCCAGCAATACCTCCCGCTGAATCCGAGTCATTTGGGCCCGGCGCCGTTTTTGTTGGCGCTCAACACGGCTGTAAGTTTCGCGACTAACACGAACTGGCAGGCATATTCGGGGGAAACGACATTAAGTTATCTGACACAGATGATTGGTTTGACCGTACAGAACTTTGTGAGCGCGGCGACCGGTATCGCCGTAATGGCGGCGCTCGCGCGTGGAATATCGAGGCGGCGGAGTTCGACCGTCGGTAATTTCTGGGGCGACCTTGTACGAGTTACAATCTACATCCTCATCCCTCTTTCATTCATCGTAGCGACATTGCTCCTCGGGCAGGGAGTGATACAGAACTTTTCCCACTACGCGGACGCGCGGACGCTTGAAGGCGCGAAGCAGTCGCTCCCGATGGGGCCGGCCGCTTCACAGATAGCCATCAAACAACTCGGCACCAACGGCGGCGGCTTCTTCGGGGTAAACAGCGCACACCCCTTTGAAAATCCCACGCCGCTGAGCAATTTCATCGAATACCTTTCGATTCTTATTATTCCGGCGGCTCTTGTTTACACGTTCGGGGTACTCGTGAACAAGAGGCGCCACGGAATTGCGCTCCTCACGGCGATGTTCGTCATCTTTCTTTCCGCGCTCGGGGTTGCTTTGTGGTCTGAGTTCCAAGGCAACGCCGCTCTCGGTGGCCTGCCGTTCATGGAAGGCAAGGAGGTGCGCTTCGGAGTGATGCCGAGTGTTTTATGGGGAATGAGCACGACAGTCGCCTCAAACGGATCGGTGAATGCGATGCACAGCAGTTTTTCGCCTTTAACCGGAGGCATGGCGATATTCAACATGATGATGGGGGAAGTGGTGTTCGGCGGCGCCGGCGCCGGTGTTTACAGCATGGTGTTTTTCGTCGTTCTGACAGTGTTCATAGCCGGACTGATGGTCGGAAGGACGCCGGAATATCTCGGGAAGAAAATCGAAACGCGCGACGTGCTCCTGTCGGTCGTGGGCGTTCTGCTTCCTTGCGCGGCTGTACTGATCTTTTCCTCGATTTCTCTCATTACGCATTCCGGACTCGCAAGCATTTCCAACCGGGGGCCGCACGGCCTGAGCGAGGTGCTTTACGCCTTCTCGTCCGCGGCCAACAACAACGGCAGTGCTTTCGCCGGTTTGAATGCGGCTACTCCTTACTATACGATTCTCACGTCTATCGCCATGATGATAGGTCGATTCGGAGTCATCATCCCGGTAATGGCTCTCGCGGACAATTTAGGCAAAAAGAAATACACCCCTCCGTCGAAGGGGACTTTCCCGACGGACGGTTACTTGTTCGTGATCCTTCTGATCGGTGTTGTCATCATAGTCGGCGCTCTTACGTTCCTGCCCG
>JAKLIR010000023.1 GCA_022709505.1 bacterium
GCTCTTCTAATCATGGCTGAGCCGGATTTCGGGATGACGATGCTGAACGGAGGGGTGTTCATCGGGATGTTGTACGTTGCGGGGGCGAGCCCGATTTACCTTGGTGGTCTCTGCGGGTTGGGAGGACTCGGCGCCGTCGCTCTCGTGCTCGCCGAACCGTATCGGATGCACAGGATGCTCGGATATCTGAAACTATCCGAGAATGCGGACGACGCAGGTTACCAGACGATGCAATCGCTGATCGCGATCGGATCCGGCCGCTTCTTCGGGCGGGGTCTGGGTGAAAGCACTCAGAAACTTTTCTATCTTCCGGAGCAACACACCGATTTCATTTTCTCCATTACGGCGGAAGAGCTCGGTCTGCTGGGAATACTTCTCATCATTCTGATGTTCGTCTATCTGACGTATCGGGGAATCTACATTGCTTCGCGATGTGAGGATCCGCTCGCCGTTTACATGGCGTTCGGTTTCACATTCATGATATCCATGCAGGCGTTCATAAACATGGGGGTGACGCTCGGCCTGCTGCCGGTCACCGGACTGACGCTTCCTTTCATCAGTTACGGCGGATCGTCCCTCATGTACACGTATATCAGCATCGGGATATTGCTGAATATTTCGATGAATACAATGGCAAGGAGTCGAAAAGCGGATGAAGAGCCTGATACTGGCGGTGGGTGGAACCGGGGGACATCTGTACCCGGCAATCGCTCTCGCAGAGTACATTCGGCACCGCCACGAAGGAATCCGCATCTGGATCGCAGGTAACAAAGGCGGGCAGGAGGAGAAGATCGCCTCCGAATACGGCCTCGATTTCAAACCTGTGAAAACGGTGCGAATGCCGGCTGGCAAGCTGTCGCCGCAAGCCGCGGCGTTCCCGGTCAGGATCACCGGGGCGGTGGCTTTCGCGTACGGCGCTCTTTCCGAGATAAAGCCGGCGGCGGTTGTCGGCTTCGGCGGCTTCGTGTCATTTCCGACGGTTGTCGCCGCCAAGCTGCGCGGCATCCCGGTTTATCTGCACGAACAGAATACGCTCGTCGGCAAGGTGAACCGGTTCATGTCGAAGTTCGCGGACGGTGTTTTCGCGAGTTTCGAATCGACTGTTAATGAACTCGGACCGAATGCGATTTACACGGGGAATCCTTCGCGGTACGAAGGGATGTCGCCCCCGGCGAAGGCAGAGGCGAGAAAACAGCTCGGGCTCGCGAAGGACAAGTGGACTTTGTTCGCGTTCGGAGGAAGTCAGGGCGCTCGGTCCATAAATCAGGCGTTGCTAAATTTCATTCGAGGGAATCGTGAAAGGAAAGATATACAGATTCTTCATCTGACGGGAAGAGCTAACTACGAGTCTGTTAAGTCGGAATACGAAGGGGCGCTCGGGGCTGCGCCGGGGCTGACGGTCGTGGTGAAAGACTACCTGAAGGAGATGGAACTCGCGTACGGCGCGTGCGATATCGCGCTATGCAGAGCGGGCGCGACGACCATCACAGAGATCACGTCCCTCGGCGTTCCGGCGGTTCTCGTGCCCTACCCTTTCGCGGCGGAGAACCATCAGGAGATAAACGCCTCGTATATGGTGGAGGCCGGCGCGGCGGTCATGGTGCTGGACCGCGATCTGTCCGGCGAAAGAATCGCGGAGATCGTGCAAGCGCTCGCCTCGGCGCCTGAAAGATGCGAAACGATGGCGCGCCGCTCACGCGCCATGTACAAGGACGGCGTAGCGAAAAGGATGGCGGATGTTCTCGACCGCCATCTCTCTTGAACTGGAAAAAATATGGAACAGATCAACAAACCGGGAATACCAACCGAAACGGCGCTGAGACGAAAGCGCAGGAATAAAAAGCGCTTCTATTTCAGAATGTCTTTCACGTTCGTTTTCGTTCTTTTCATAATCGGCGCAATTATGATGAACCTCGACGCGTTCAAGGTGAAAATCATAGAAGTCTCCGGCGTGAAGAGAGTTAGCGCGGAACAAATATACAAGGAATCAGAGATCACGCTCGATACGAATCTTCTGATGCTTCCGGTGGGAGAAATCAGGAAAGGGATCATTGAAAGACAGCCGCTCGTTAAGGACATCCGTATCCATAGGATTCTTCCTTCGCGGGTGAAGATAGTTGTGACGGAGCGCACTCCTTTCGCATACGTGACTGACGACAAGAATTTCTACCTGATAGACGCGGAAAGAGTCGTTATCGACAAGCCGAAAGGGCTTCTCAACAAAGACCTCTTCAGTGTGAAAAGCGGGGAGATACGGCATGCCGGGATCGGAGAGAAACTCGAATTCCCATACTACAAACTCTTCGACGAGTTGTGTTTGACGCTCGAAAGGCATCTCAAGGGCAAGTACAAAATGATCGTGCTGAGCCCGGTGGGGATCAAGCTTTTTCTGAAAGACGACACCTACGTAATAATCGGAGACGGGAGCAACCTCGAGAAGAAAGTGATGTTGGTTCCCATCATCGAAAAGGAATTGAAGAAAAGGAAAGAGAATTACGAGGGTATGAATCTTGCGACACTCGAAGCGCCCTCGTTTATAAAGAAAAACTTTACGGACGTTCAGGCGGCGAAAGGGTTATGAAAAGAGTAGCTGCATTCATAATTGCGATCGCGGCGGGCATGTGCATCGGCGCGATCTCCAAAGGCGAAATGCCGGGTCTCGGCGAGCGCAATTTACGGAGCGGCCGGTTCACGGCCACCGAGAAAGAGCGCGCGACGGCGGAGATGGCGGGACTCACCGAGGTTGAAGGAGCGGGAGTAGTGATAACGATAACCGATGCGGCCGGCGGCTCCTCGGGGGACATCTCAGTCGAGCGATTGATAGTTCACGAGCGCGACCTCGTCAGATTGAGAAACGAGCTTTTTGCCGGAGGGGCGAAAGCGGTGTCCATCAATGGAGAGCGGTTGATAGCGACGACGGCGATCAGGTGCGCGGGTCCGGTCATCCGAATAAACGACGCGCCGACCGCTCCGCCGTACGTGATCGAGGCCGCGGGAGATCCGCAGGTTCTCAAGTCGGCGGTGACCATGATGGGCGGAGTTTTCGACCTGCTGACGCGAGAAGGGTTGAAAGTCGAGATCGCGGTGAAAAGCGATTTGAAAATTCCGGCTTATGAAATATCGCCGGCCGGAGAGAAAACCGCGGAGGACGAAGGATGAAGGCCGTGAGCGCGCTCGGGCTGATCATCGGGTTTTTCCTCGGAGCGAACTACATGCCGTCGTTCGCCGTTTCGGGGAGATACGCGTCGATCTTAATCTTTCTCGCGCTCTTCGACGAAGTGGTCGCGGTGGCGCGGGACGACGACCGGGCGATCGCCGGCGCGCTCATCTGGAAAGCCGTCTTCTGCGGCGGGGCTATATGGCTTGATGCAAAAACCGGATTGCCGCTTCTTCAGTTCGCATCGATAGCGGTTCTCTGGTCGATTCTTAACAATGCGACGAAGAAGGTCGGCACGGAGTGAAACAGTTGTACGCGGAGGAAATGTGAAGCAGGAGAAAAAACATATCATAACGGCGATCGATATAGGGACGTCGAAGGTTACGACCCTAATCGCTGAAGTCAACATGAGCGGCGGGTTCAACATCACCGGCGTCGGAGTCGCTCCTTCGGAAGGAGTGAAGAAGGGACACGTCGTCGATCTCGACCTGACGACGCAATCGATTTTTCAATCGGTGAACGCGGCCGAAAAGATGGCGAACCACGTGGTGGTGAGCGCTGTGCTCGGGGTCACGGGGAACCACGTTTCGGCGAACTCGTCCCACGGTTCGACGAGTATAGCGGACCCGGTCCGCGGGGTGACGCGGGACGACATGCGCCGCGCGGTGGAAGCGTCGCGCAAGCTCCTGCTGCCGCCGGATAAGCAGATAGTCGATATCATCGAACAGGAGTACACCGTCGATGGACAGGGAGGCATCAGGGATCCGGAGGGGATGTCCGGCACGACGCTTGAAGTGGAGGTGCAGATCATAACCGGGTCGAGCGCTTTCATAAGAAACCTTTCGCGATGCGTGAACAAGCTGAACATCGACATAACGACTATGGTGCCGGCGCCGATGGCTTCCGGGGAAGCAGTGCTTAACGAAGACGAGAAGGAGATCGGCTCAATAGTGATCGATTTCGGCGCCGGGACGACCGAGGTGGCGGTCTTCAAGGGCAAGATGCTGAAGAAGGCCCGCGTATTTCCTGTCGGCAGCCGCCACATAGACAACGATATAGCTATCGTGCTGGGCACGTCGCCGCGCGAGGCGGAACGCTTGAAGCTCGAATACGGGATAGCGTACGTGGACGAGACGTCCGCCGGCGAGCCGGTGCAGATGGAACACGTCGGCGGAGAGAAAAAGAATCAGATCACGCGCGGGATGCTTTGCGAAATCATACACGAGCGAGTGAATGAGATCGCGCGGATGGTCGGGCACGATCTCGAGGCGGACATGCCCATTTCGGTGATTCCGGCCGGGATCGTGCTGACGGGCAACGGTTCGCTTCTGAACGGCTTCTCTCAAGTTTTCGAGAAAACGCTTGGAATGAATGTTCGAATAGGACGCCCGAACTACGCGGGCGATCATGCGGACGAGGTCTCCACACCCGGTTTTTCGACCGCGCTCGGAATACTTAGATGCACGGTCCAAGCCATATCATTCAGTCCTCTCGCCGCGGGCGGAAGCAGGTCGATCCTGAGCGACATGCTCAGATCGATCAGCCGTTTTTTCCGCGGTTTTTTCAGTAAAACAGTCTGAACGGAGGTGTCAGATGAAATTCGAACCGAAAGTTGAAAAGCATGCGATTATCAAAGTTGTGGGAGTAGGCGGCGGAGGATGTAACGCAGTCAACAGGATGATAGAGGTAGGGGTTTGCGGAGTTGATTTCATAGCTGTAAACACGGACAGTCAGGTGCTCGAGAAGAGCAGGGCCGCGGAGAAACTTCAGATCGGCGGGAAACTCACGAGAGGTCTCGGCGCGGGCGCCGATCCCGAGATCGGAAGGAAAGCCGCGGAACTGAGCATGTCCGAGATTGAAAACATGATACAGGGCGCGGACATGGTATTCGTGACCGCCGGCATGGGCGGCGGAACGGGCACCGGGGCTTCGAGCATCGTCGCGAAGATCGCCAAAGAGAACGGCGCTCTGACCGTCGGCGTGGTCACAAAACCGTTCCTCTTCGAGGGAAGAAGGCGAATGAAGATGGCTGAGGCCGGCGCCGAGGAACTCAGGAAGAACGTTGACACTATAATCGTCATTCCGAACGACCGGTTGCTCGATATCATACGCGAGGATACTTCGCTCGTTGAGGCGTTCAAGCTTGCGGACGACGTTCTGCGACAAGGCGTTCAGGGCATATCCGACCTCATCACCATACCCGGAGTAATAAACCTCGACTTCGCGGATGTTAAAACGATCATGAAGAGCGCTGGTACGGCGTTGATCGGCATAGGAGCTTGCAGCGGGGACGATCGCGCGAGGCGCGCCGCTGAAGAAGCGATCACGAGCCCGCTTCTCGAAACTTCCATAGAAGGCGCGAAAGGGATATTGCTGAATATCACCGGCGGACCGGACATGAGTCTATCCGAAGTTGATACGGCGGCGAAGGTGGCTCAACAGGCTGCCTCGGACGACGCC
This sequence comes from bacterium, assembly GCA_022709505.1. GTDB lineage: Bacteria > UBP15 > UBA6099 > UBA6099 > UBA6099 > JAKLIR01. The sequence continues at coordinate 5,618 of JAKLIR010000023.1, forward strand.
AACATTATTTTCGGAACCGTAGTGGATGAATCCCTCAAAGATGAAATCAGGGTGACGGTGATAGCAACATCATTTACTCCCGGAGCGATCAGGCAACGCCCGGTTTCAGCGCCGCCTCAGGCCGCGGCGAAATCGGCGCCCGCGGCACAACCGGTTCAACAATCCGCTCCGGCGCCCGCCGAACCCACACCGCAGATCGAAAAGAAATCAGGTCCGGCGGACGAACTTCCTTTCACGGAAGCTCCTCCGGAAAAACCGAAAAAATCGATCGCCGAATCAGCGGACGAGATCGATCTGCCGGCTTTCCTGAGAAGAAAAGACAAGCAAGACAAATGATCGGATTCAAATTCAGATGACGGAGAAATGGGTCTATGAACCCGGAAAAGACGGAGAGTGGCGCGAATACAAACTTCGTGTGGCGATCGGATTCCCGGACGTCCGCGAGGTTGGTATGTCCAACCTCGGTTTTTTGTGGGTCTATCACCTTATCAACCGATTAGAGGAGGTGCGATGTGACCGGTTCTTCGCTGCGAACCGGCAACTTAAAGGACGCGAAAGACTGACCACAGTCGAGACCGGACGCTCTCTCTCCGACTATGACGTCGTGGCGTTTTCACTTCCCTACGAGGGGGGCTACCCCGCCCTTCCGAGGATTCTCGCCGACGGAGGAATAGAGCCGATCGCCGAGAAGAGGAACGGTGCGCCGTTCGTCATAGCGGGCGGAATGGCTGCGAGCGCCAACCCGGAACCTATAGCCGACTTTCTCGACGCCGTCGTTATCGGGGAAGCTGAACCGATCATCTTTCCTCTGATCAAAGCCATCCAAGGCGTGCGACGGATGACGGGGAGGTTCAATGCGGCGGAAATGACGAAAGAGGCCATCCGCGATATTCCGGGGATTTACATCCCTTCCGATTTCGAAGTCGTTTACGGGAAGGACGGAACGGTGGCGTCGATCACTCGGATAAACAAAGGGCCTGCTGTAATCGAGGCGGTGCACGCGATCAAGCTCGATGAACCGGCTCGCTCGCCTGTGATAACGGATGAGTCTGCATTTCCGGGAAGTTTTCTGATAGAGGCGGCGCGCGGGTGTCCGTTCAGGTGCAGGTTCTGTCTCGCGGGGCACGCCGGCGGTAAATTCAGGCCGGCCGCAATGCTCGACGAGGCAATAAACGAGAGTCTCCGCGTGACGAACAGGGTCGGGATAATCGGCACGGCGTTCACGAAAGCGGTCCGGCTGGAAGAAACTTGCAGAAGGATCGCGGCGCGGGGCGCAAGCGTTTCTTTCTCTTCGGTGCGGCTCGACGAGGATACGTTGCAATTGTTCCGTAACACCGGAGACGCCCTCGACCTCGAATCTATTTCCGTTGCCCCGGAGGTCGCCTCGCCGAAACTCGCCGCTGTAATCGGGAAAGACATCGCTTCCGAACTGGACGCTTTTGTGAAAATCAAACCGCTCAGGGGCATAAAAAAACTCCGGCTTTATTTTCTGATAGGAGTTCCCGGAGAAACGGATGCGGACGTGGAAGCAATAGCCGACAAGGTGCGTGAGATAAGAGACTACTCGAATTGGGAAGTCATGGCGAGCGTTACGCCCATGACGCCTAAGCCCTTCACGCCGATGCAATGGGCGGGTTTCGCCGGGAAGAAGGTTCTCGAAAGAAGAAAGCGTCTGATCGAGGAGCGTCTGTCCGGAGTGAGAGGCGTGATCCTGAAAGTGGAAAGTCTGCGCCGGACGTTCGAGCAAGCGACTCTTTCGAGGGGCGACAGAAGGATGGGCGCCACGCTGCATGAAGCCGCGATGCGAGGACAGGCTGCGATGACTTGGCCCGCGATTCTTAAGAGAAACGGCGTGGACCCGGAATTCATCGCTACAAGAGCGCGCGGCGAAGAAGAAATATTTCCGTGGGATATGCTCAGCCACGGAGTTTCAAAAGAAACACTGTATCGAGAATATTTGAAGGCCATGAGTTTCACGGATGAAAAAGGCTGAAGAAAATAATAGACATGAGTTCGACGGTAAAAAGCAATATTGAAACGATCGAAGGGAGAATCGGCGCCGCGGCGGGTCGTGCGGGCCGAACTCCGGAGGACATCTCTCTCGTTGTGGTCACTAAATCAAGAACGGTGGAGGAGATTCAAGCAGTCATAGACGCCGGGGCGAAATACATAGGAGAGAATCGTGTGCGGGAGGCCGAGGACAAGAGACCTCTTTTGAAAGGGGATTTCACTTTTAGAATGATAGGCCACCTGCAAAGGAACAAGGCGGCGGATGCGGTGAAACTGTTCGATGCGATCGATTCGGTGGATTCAATCAGACTCGCCGTGAAATTGTCCGAGGAGCTCGAAAAATGCGGAAAGACGATGCCGGTGCTAATAGAGGTGAACAGTTCGGGGGAGCAGTCAAAGAGCGGATTCGAGCCGGAAGAACTCGAAAAATCGCTTGAAGAGTTTTTTTCGCTCGGCGCCCTCATGCCGAAGGGGCTGATGACGATAGGACCGCTCACCGACGACGCGGAGGAAATAAGAGCCGCTTTCAGATCGACAAGGGTGTTGTTTGAAAAAATAAAAAAAGGCAGGGACGATTTCGAAATCCTGTCCATGGGGATGTCGGATGATTTCGAGATCGCGATAGAGGAAGGCTCGAACATGGTGAGGATCGGGAGAGCCGTATTCGAAAGGAGGTGACCGGAAAAAGAGAACGTAACACAGCAGCCATCCCGGCGCGATCGCCGGGCTTAAGATACCCGCTTCGGGCGGTGACCTAACTAAAAGCCAATCCGGGCGACCGGATAATAAGGGAGGAATTAAATGTTAGAAGCAATTTCGAACAACGGAATGGTGAGAATGATCAAGTCCTTTTTCTCGTTTGAGAACGAGGAGGAAAGCACGGGCGAATACATCCGCCAGCCGGTGATAACGCGCGGGAAAGTCGTTCCGATCAGCGACAGGGTGCAGCAGTCCGCGATCAACATCAAGAGCCCGAGATCGATGGACGATGCGCGCGATGCGGCGGACAAGCTGAAAGAGAGCCGCGTGGTGGTCATGAACCTTAGCAAGCTTGAAAAAGACCTCGCAAAAGAGATCGTATATTTCCTGAGCGGGACCATCTATGCGCTCGGCGGCGACAGCAAGAAAGTCGGAAGCGACATCTTCATGTTCACTCCGAGTGGCGTTGCCATAACGCAACTCGACGATACACAGGACAAGCGTTCGGCGCAGAACAGCCTCGGTTTCGACGAAATCTGATCGCTCCGAGCAATTGCGGCGGAAAGGATACGAGATGAGTTTCAATGGCGCTGCCGGTTTCATCGGCGTGGGCAAGATGGGCGGGATTCTCGTCGAAGGGATCGTTGAATCCGGGCTTTTACCCGGCGGGGACGTCGCCGTCTTCGATATCGATTCCGCGAGGGTCCGCGCCTTGAATGAGAAATTCGGCGTTCGGCAGGCCGGAACGATAGGAGATGTCGTTTCGGCTTCGGACATAGTTTTCCTATGCGTCAAGCCGGATCAGTTCGCGGGGATTGCCGAACAGTTGCGCGACGCATGGAGCGCGAGGAAGCCGAGCTTCGTGAGCATAATGGCCGGAGTCAAGGCGTCCAGAATAAGAGGGCTGCTCGAGCTTGAAGCGCCTGTGATAAGAGTGATGCCGAACGTCGCCTGCCTCGTCAGGCAAGGTGTAGCGGGCATTGCGGAAGACCCGGCCGCTCCGGCGGAGATCAACGCTTTCGTGAAGACGATTTTCGATCTTCTCGGCGGTTCCGTGATAGTGGCGGAGAGCAAGCTCGACGCCGTGACCGCGATAAGCGGAAGCGGACCGGCTTATGTGTTCATGTTCATAGAAGCGCTCGCGGACGCCGGGGTCAAACTGGGGCTCGACAGGGCGAGCGCCGAAAAATTGGCGGTTAGAACCGTTGCCGGTTCGGCCGTGATGGCCGAGCAGACCGGGCTGAACACGCTCGAACTGAGAGCGAGAGTTTCTTCTCCGGGAGGCACGACGGTCGCGGCTACGAGCCGACTTGAATCAGGAGGATTCCGCGGCCTTGTGATAGAGGCTGCTGAAGCCGCTTACAAAAGGTCCGTGGATCTCGCGGGTTGAACACCGTTTTGAAACAAGACAACCCGGAGAGAAAAGGTGAAATCCGAAAGTGGTGATGCGATATGGAAAGAAAGCCTAAACCGAGGAAAAAAGAAAAGAAAAAAGTGAGTCAGGCCGGAGACGGTGATGGGGTGTTGCATGAAATAGCCGGCATCCTCGTGATTACTTTCGGAATCCTTTCAGGGGTATCGCTGTTCGTCAGTCCGGAAGTTCAGACTCTGTTCGGGCTTAAGATGATTTATCTAAAAACATTCGGCTGCACCGCCGTGATAGTTCCCTTGCTGATCTCCCTTTTCGGGGCGTGGATCATTTGGCGCCGAGCAATCCTTCCGAGAATCATGCTGCATCTTTTCATTATCGGATTCATCGTCGGAGCTTTCTTGAACTGGGCGCTTCCCACCGCCGCGGAAAGTGCTGGGATCAATTCCGAATCATTCATAAGCGGCGGCGGCGTGATCAGCGGATACTTCATTTCATTTCTCGTCTCAGCCGTCACAAAGTTCGGCGTCTTCGTACTGCTGTTCGCGTCTTTCCTGATTTATCTGAAACTTGCTCTGAAGATTTCATACACGCAGATTGGAAAGAAACTCGAGCCCTACCTTGCGGCGGCCGGGAGGAAATCATGGGTTCTGCTTTCCGCGGCGGGACTTAAGTCGAAAAGCGCCGTTGTCGCTCTTGCGAACAAGAGACACGAAAAAGCCCGGTTGATCGCTGAGGAGAGAGAAAAAGTCGCGGAGGAACGCGCCCGCAAACTCATGGAAGAGGAAGCGGCGAGAACCGCCAATCCCGGTTCTTTCCTATACGATGACCACGAAGACCTTACGGATAAATCCAAGGGGCTCGAACACGTGGTGACGACGTCTCCAGAGAACGGGACGACCGCCGCGCCGAAAAATGATGCCGTGGAAAGAACTAAAAGGACAAGAAAGAAGCCGGATTCGGTTGCCTCGGAAATAGTTGAAGAACCGGAAATAATTCAAAAAGAATTGTTCTTGACTACTAAGGACGGCGAGGGAGAGAAAACCGTACTATGGACGCTTCCGGGGCCTGACGATTGGCTCGAAAAAGATGCGAGGACGAGCGAATCCGAGATGGACAACACCATGCGTGATAAGCTCGAAGCCACGCTTAAGAGTTTCCAAGTTCCCGCGAAGATCGTGGCCGTGGTGAAAGGCGCCGCGTTCACGAGATTCGAGCTTGAGCTCGAACTCGGCACGAAAGTTTCGAGAATAGTCACTCTCGAACAGGACATCGCGCTCTCACTCGCGACGGATTCGAAAACGATAAGAATAGAAGCCCCGATACCGGGGAAATCCGCGGTCGGCATCGAAGTTCCCAATAAGGAACGAGCCATGGTGCCGATCAGAAACATATTCATGGACGGTGAATTTCAGCGGACGAAAAAACCTCTTTCCTTCATTCTCGGAGAGGATATCATAGGAAAACCCGTATTCACAAACCTGACGAAGATGCCGCATTTGCTGGTGGCCGGCTCCACGAATTCAGGAAAGAGCGTATGCCTCAACGGAATCATTTGCAGTATCATCGCGCGCGAATTTCCCACGACCACCCGGTTCATCATGGTTGACATGAAGAGGGTCGAACTGACTCCTTATGACGGGATCCCCCACCTCCTCACTCCGGTAATCAAGGAAGCCAACGAAGCCGCGAGCGCGCTCAGATGGGTGTGCGAGGAGATGGATAAAAGATACAAGAAATTCGCCGAAGTCGGCGTCAGGGAAATCGACGGGTACAACAATTTCGTCGAAGATCCCGAGGAAAAACTTTACAGGATCGTGGTCTTGATAGACGAGCTTGCGGACTTGATGATGGTTTCATCTCCCGCGATGAATGTCGAGAATTATATTTGCAGGATCACGCAGCTCGCCCGAGCGACGGGGATACACATGATCCTCGCGACGCAGCGGCCGGATACGAAAGTCATCACCGGAACCATAAAGAACAACATACCTTCGAGAATTTCGTTCGCGGTCGCTTCACAGATCGATTCGCGAACCGTTCTCGACCGTAAAGGCGCCGAGTCGCTGCTCGGCAGAGGCGACATGCTATTCATGCCGGTGGACTCCACGCGACTCATGCGGCTTCAGGGCGCTTTCGTATCCGACGGAGAAGTTAAACGCCTCGTGGCGTTCTGGAAAAATCAGGGCGTCGTCGAATACGGCCTGAAGTTCTCGGTCCCCGCCGGCGGCGGTAGTCTCGGGCACGACGGTTTCGAGACGGAGGACGAGGCGCTTTATAAACAGGCGGTCGAGATTGTGGTTACAACAGGACAAGCCTCTATATCGATGCTCCAGCGCAGGTTGAGAATCGGCTACAACCGCGCGGCGCGTCTGGTGGATCTAATGGAGGAACGCCATGTCGTCGGCCCGTACGACGGAAGCAAACCGAGAGAAGTGCTTCTGACACCTGCGGGCCTCGATGAGATCTGACCCTGAGGAGGGTTCACATAACTTGCGATTTTGAATTCTAACATCGGCTATCGTCCCGTTTGCGCGGCAGCGCATTACCGGGATATTGATCATTCCCCCCTGCATTGCCCCCGTTAGGGGGCATTTTTTTTGGCCCAAGCATGCGCTTTCACTTGCGATTCGCAATGTTTGGATGAGCTCGCCGCATTCTATTGTTAAAAGGAATTCGAGTTAATCGCCGGGTGTCGGTCGTCTCGTTTATGAGAATCTTCCGTATAAGCAATACTCATTCCCGGTCAGAGTTTCCGCCATCTCGAAAGAGAAACGCATGACAGCTTTTTCGATTGTGCAATCGATATCAGAGATTCGATAGGCATGAGCAACGGACTATAAAGAGGTTTCAGCCATAGAGGAATTCTGAAAACCATGGAGTTCAAGATCAACATATATGCTACGTTGCCGATGTATTTTTCCAATTCAAAGCCGAACTCTCCGGAGAACGATTTCTTCAGCGAATCGAGGTCGATCGCTTTTTCACCTTCTCCGAACATGGCGTCCTTGGAATACCATAATTGTCTTATAACATCAGGCAGACTGCCGGCGTGCGGCTCCATGAACAAAAAATAACCGCCGGGTTTAAGTATCCTGTGAATCTCGTCCACCGCCTGCACGCAAAGCTCGGTTATGTGGTGCAGTCCGGCGATGACCACCACCGCATCGAACGAGCAGTCTTCGAACCCCGAGTCGAGGATCGAAGCGCACACGGCGTCGCACTCAGGCCATCTTTTCCTGAACGATTCTATCTGAGCGTCCGAGATATCGAGTCCCGTTACATGCGCGCCGGATTCGATGAGCCGCCTCGTCGCCTGTCCGCTGCCGCACATTGCTTCGAGAACTTTCGCCCCGTTCAGATTCACTCCCTCGAAGAGCGGTCGGTATATGAAACGTTCCCGGTACGCGGCGCTGTGTTTGTCGTCATAGTGGGCCTCGTACAGCGTCGCTATGCGGTTGAAATGCTGCTTCTGCGCGGACTGAACATCCGAACTTTCGTTCTTCACATCTTCACTCGGCATAAAGCCTCTGCTCAATTCTTTTCGTTTGTTTTTTTTGCTTTCTCCATGATCCGCTTGAAGAAATATGAAAGCAGCGCCGCCGCGCACAACAATTCAAGGAGAAAAGTGTGATATACATAGCGTGGCAAACACGTGTTGAACACACTTGTCACGCCCGCCTGATAAGCCACGATTATGAAAGCCGTTAGAATCAACGGGCCGTGCTTCGTCCTCGTAAAAATAGGCGCCGCGCACAGCATCATAAGAAAAACAACCGGCCTGAACACTTGAAAAAAAATGCCCCAGAAAAAACTGAAAAGGCGCCGCAGTGGTGTGAACAGCCGAGGCGCTGGAGTGAACCCGACTTCCCGCATGAGGCGGCGAGGCATGTTCTTCATCGAGGCGGCGGCGTCCTGATTGTCCTGATATACCGTGTATAGGTTGGGCTTTACGGGCGATATCCTCGGATACTCGTCCACATAATTCCAGTATAGCGACGGGGTAGTGAGTGTGTAACCCGTCAGGTTCCTAAGAAGTATTTCCGCGAAGATTCCGGGGTGAGCCCTGAAAAGTTCGACGGAAGTTTTCAGCATCAGTGCATCCGATTTCTCAGGGCCGATGGTTTCATCGAGAAGAGTCCATATAAGATAGTAATAGGTTGTCGCGGGTGAACCGAAAGCTGATTTCTCGAGGCCTTTCATATCGTTTCGATATTTCCCGTAAAAGAACTGCTTCTGCGTTTCGTCGAGCGGCGCAACAGAAAGTCTGAGCACATCCGGACGATGCGGCAGTTCATGTTTGAAAACCTCCATGAGTTCCTTGGAAGCCGGTCCGTTGCTCTCTGCTATCAGCCCCTTGCTCGAATGATATGCGTTGTAAAAAAGCATTTTACCGGTCAGATTGACATTAGAAACATAAGTATTCGAAAAGCCGGTGATCCTGTTTTGAGTGTGCGAAAGACCCTTCGACGCGGCCAGAATAAGAACGACGCACACCAATGCGTGAATTATCATCCTCGGTCTTAATACGACAGCCATGAAAATAACGAGATACGCCAGCATGGCGGCGGACGGCCTGAGAGTGTACATGAAAAAAAGAACCGCCGAGGACGCGTATAGATATCTGCTTTTGTTCGTATAGAAGAACTCCGATAAGGCGCGGATCAGCAACACGTGCGCGAACACCGCAAGCTGGTCTGTCAGTACGGCCTTCATGTTCACGTAGGGAATCAATGAGATTATTGAAAATAAAGCGCAGTAATATGCCGTGGTTTTTCCGATCCGCTTCAGGGTTCCGTAAATCAGAAGCGGAGTGACGACCGCGGATGCGGTTTGAAAAAAAATCAATCCTATGAATGAATTGAATGCGAAAACACCTGTTGCGATCAGGACCGCCGGATATCCGGGCGTTCGATAGTAATTTATCACGGCGTTTCCCGAGGGATCCCCGAGCAAAGCTTTCGCGAATTCGATGTATGACTTGCTGTCCGGGGCGAACATCACGGGGAAAAATATCAGAACAAACGCAGCGGCGGCGACGCTGAACACGGCGAGCTTGCGGACGTCTCCCCCCGGCGTACCGGCCGGTGCGAGCACTTGCGTCAAACCTCTCTTCCCGACTCCAGCGGCGGCTTCGCTCATTTTCTTATCACATCCCTTATCGCTTCCACCAGAATCGGGGCATAGTGGTCAAAGCTGTAATTCCGCACGGCATCATCCCTTCCGGCGGCGCCCATTTTTTTTCTATCGTTCTCATTTTCCACGAGCAGTGAAATCTTTTCCACCCACTGTTCGGACGTGCCCGCGAGAAATCCGCTCTCTCCGTCCCGGATGAGTTTTTCGTTGACTCCGACCGGTGAACAAACGCATGGTATTCCCATAGCCATGTATTGAAGCAGTTTGTACCCGCCCTTCCCTCTCGTCCAAGGATCGTCCGGAAGCGGCATGATCCCGATGTCGAACTTTGCAAGTTCAGCCACCTCGCTTTCGAGCGTCCAAGGCGAATTTCCGCCTTCGAAAACTGTTCCCTTCGTCTCTTCTTCGTCAGCGCCGATGGTCACGAAGCGGACTTTGTCTCCGTATTTTCCTTTTATTCTTGCAAAAGATTCCTTTTCAGAAAGAAGGTACGTCGTGGTGGAAGGGCCTCCGATCCAGCCGACCGTCACCGCACCGCCGCCCGAGCCGGACCGTGGCGAGTAGCGTTGCGTGTCTATCGGCCCGAGCACTTTAAGCACATTCCCCTGAGTTGTGTTTTCCTTTATGTATTTTTCGTTGTACTCGTTTTCTATCACTACGAGGCGGGACGCTTCGATCTGCGCGATCAAGTGATCGATGTTCTTGCACGCGTTGTTAGGGAAGATGAAGATCGCGTCGTCGAAATCGAAAATTATTTTCTTGCGCAGGAGTTTGAACACCTTGAGCACTGGCGGTTTCATGGTGATTTTCTGGATAAACAGCGTTCTGTGAAAAAGAGCGCGGAAAAGAACGCTCATTTTATAAGCGAACCCGCCCGCGAACCAGACGTAAAGATCGTAGCGAAGCCCGGCGCGCTCGAAAAACGGCAGATACTGGAAAACGCGCGTCCTGCTGCCGGCGGTTTTTTCGTCCGATTGCGAGATTATGAATATTTTATCTTTTCCCATCGCTTCCACACGGAGAAACAGGACTGGCCCGCATTGATGAGAAATGCGAGTTAAGTATTAGTGTCCAATAGAAAATAAGATAGACTATGAATGAGTGTTTCGGCAAGAGAGCCGCCGCTGGGAGATGCGAAGCCGCGTCGGCTAATCTCACGGATCCCGGAAACCTTTACAGCACGAACTGTCGAATGTATATATAAATTACGAACCATAAACGATGAAAAAAACAGTAGCATCAAACGCACTGATAGTCACCGGATTCAACGCGGCGGGACTTTTCCTGTCGTTTTTCGTGAACATAGTCGCGGCCGCGCGTTTCGGGGCGCGGCGGGACATGGACATATATCTCGTCGGAGTTTCGATCCCGCTTTTTATCAATGCCGTGCTTCAGGGTTCGCTTATAGTCTCGATCATTCCCGTATTCGCTGAATACCAAGACAAAGGCAGAGAGAAGGTATGGGAGGTGGCGAGTTCGCTGATAAACTCTCTCGTACTCGCGACAACGATCGTCTGTCTCGCCGGCATGGCGGCCGCGCCGATTCTAATCCGCCTGATCGCCCCCGGCTTCGATCCCTCCATGACCGGCGAAGCCGCGAAGATGCTCAGGATATACTTCCCGTCCATCATACTGACAGCGATCTGCATGGTGCTCACCGGCGTGTATTACTCTCACAAACGCTTCGTCGCGCCATCGCTGAATTCAATCATCGATCCGGTGATAACGTTCGGGTACATATATTTCTTCAGTTCGAGCATGAGCACGAAAAGCCTCGCTCTCGCGCTCACGACCGCAATCGCCATCCGCACGTTGATACTCGCCGCTGGGTTCCTCAGAGACGAACAGTTCAACTACCGGCCGGTGCTGAACCTCTCCCACCCCGGTGTGAAAAAAGCGTTCGGGCTGATCGCCACAATGGTCGTCGGGATGCTTCTTTCGCGTATGCTGCCACTGTTTGACAGGTACTTTCTTTCATCGATGCGGGAAGGAACGATCTCGCAGCTCGGCTACGCTCTGAAGATATACAATGTTTTCAGCATGATGATAGTTACAGGGATATCCACGGCGATTTTCCCCGCCATGGCGGAGTATGCGATACTGCCCGGAAAATCGGACCTTCTCGAAAGCATGTCCAAGGGGATCAGAATGCTTTTCTACCTTGCGATCCCCGTGACCGCGTTCATGGTCTTCTTCGGGCTCCCCGTCGTTGTTCTCATTTACGAGAGAGGCGGATTCTCCCATTCGGATTCCATCGCCACGTTCAAGGCCCTCGCCATATACATGCTCGCGCTTCCGCCGGCGGTGGCCGGTGCGATCGTATCTCAGGGTTACTACGTGCTGAAAAAAAATCCGTACATCGTTTGCGTATCTTTCGTCGTCGATATCATCTACGTGCTATGTTGCATAGTCCTTCTCAAGTTCTATCATGCTCTCGCCATCCCAATAGCTTTCGCAATCTATTACCACTGCGGGCTCCTGATAGCGGGGTCGGTTTTTCGCTTCGGCCTCATCAAGACCGGCGGAAAGAACATCGTAATCGACGTTGCGAAAATGTACGCCGCCGCGGTCGCCGTATCGCTTTGTTTCTTCCCGCTCGTGAAATACGCCTCCGGGAACATCTTTCTATCCATTCCTCTGGGGGCGCTTTTCGTCTGCGCGTATTTCCTCGTGGGGAAATTCGCGCTGAAGGAAAAAACTTCCGAACTGTTGCTGGTTTATGCAAAATCGATATTCGGCAAGTTATTCGGAGTTTGATATTGTTTTGAACGGCGGGATAATTATCACGTATAATTTTCAAATGTGAAATAAGGCGAAAAAGGATTCACATTAATGAAAATTGCTCTGTTCTATCCTAAGACCTCCACGGCGAGAAACGCGGGAAGGCTCCCCTACACTCTCCTTTTCATGCATTCCTTCTTGAAGGCGAGAGGAATGAAAAACGTGGAAATATACGACGAGGCTAAGACAGAGAACCTTCCGGGCATAATATCGAATTTCAAAGAGAAATATACACTGTTCGGGATCTCGGCGATGACCGGCCATCAGATCAGCTTCGGTCTCGGATTATCAAAATTGCTGAGAGAGAAGCAGCCCGGCACGCCGATAGTGTGGGGAG
>JAKLIR010000230.1 GCA_022709505.1 bacterium
GGCGGCAGTGTGACGTCCGACGCGATTATCTTTGTTGGGATATTGAAAAGGAACATGTGGAGCGAGGCGAGCACCTCGTCGATCACTTTACGGTCGGCGTCTTTGAAAATCACGACGCAGAAGCTTGTTGGTGGGGTGGCGGTCTGTGTCACTTCCGCACCGTCCGAGGTGAACGTCATCGGCGGCGGCGGGGGCGGCGCCTGCGATTCCGATCCGACGGGGCCGTTCACAACGTCGTTGTCGTCCCCGGCGTAAACAGCGCCGCCGTAGCTGATGATGATTGAAATGATTATCGTCAAAATTATCGGGAATCTCGTTTTCATGTTTTTCTCCGCGATGTTTGCTTAATAATAATAATGATAATGATGTCGGATAATTTACACAAATGTTATCCCGAATCCTTTATTGGAATTCGTTGCGCGATTGACGAATCCGTGAATATTTTCGATTCCATTCGTGGGGAGATATGCCGGAAACTCACCGCACGCTCTGATTACGGCGAAATCTTTTCGAGTTTCATTTCGGCGATTGCGTTGTTTTTGATGGTGATTATTCGGTAGTATCCGTCGAGCTCCGCGGGAGTCGTCGCGACGACGGAGGGAAGTGCGCCGACCTTTTCAACGGCGTCCTCGTGGGTGTGCCCGAGCAGCAGCAAATTCACTTTCATCGGTATCATGACTTTTGAGATAACGAACCTGAAATCCGAGTCGGGTCGATGCGAGAACAGGACTTTGAACGGAGCGGTCTGGTTCGCCCGAACTTCTTTTCTGATCCACGCCATCTGCCCGCTCGGGTCGGGATCGGGAAACATGTACTGCGTATCGAATCCGAGATAGAAATGACTTCCGAAGAGGAAATCGTATCTTGAAGAGCCTATGAAAGAGGCCGCATCGTCGTAATTCCTGTCGTGGTTGCCGGCGATCGCGAACGTGGGCGCTTCGATCCGCTCCACTATGTCTATGAATTTCTTGAATTCGGACGGATCGCTCGTGTCCGAAAGATCGCCGGTTAATATAACCATGTCGGGCCTGACGCCGTTGATGACGTCTTTCATCCTATCAAAGTTCCGTTCTCCGATCGGCGCTCCCTCCAACACTCGTCCCACGTGTATGTCGGTGATGTGAATTATCCTGTATTCCTTCGGGTATTCGGACATTACAACTACAGCTCGACGGCTGGTGTCAGAGATACTTCCTCTTGTGACTGAAACATCATAGCCGCCAGTCGCGGTTCCGGCCGGAACGTTCGCCACGAAAAAGTATGTCTCGTCCGTCGCACCGCCGGAAACGAGCGCGTTGTCAATTGAAACGTTCGCGCCGTTTCGCACGAGGCTGATGCGCAATGCGCCTGTTCCCGCATCGAATTTTCGAGAGTCTAACTCCAACAGCAATTTTTCACCCTGCTGAACAAATTCCGGTTGCGTGGAGATGGGGCGGCGGATCAAGCCGAGCCGTCCGTCCGCCTCCCGGGCGCCCGCCTGAGCACAGCACGCTGCAAGTAGAATTATGAATAAAATGGTGATACGCGGAGTTTTCATGGTCAGAATATGCTTTCACCCACGTTTTTTATTGAGAAATCGAGACCGTTGATGGAGATTATCCTGCGCCGGCCGTCCTGCTCCCGCGCCATCAATATCTCCATCGGCTCATCGGACTTCATCCTGTAGGTTTCCTTGCCGGATTTGCAGTATATCGTCGCGGACACCTTAAGCCGCGCGGTGTTCCGCCCGAGAAGTTCCACGTCGATTTCTGAAAAAACGACTTTGTTCTTATCGTACCTCGCATTCAAAGCCGCGGCGGCGTTCAGGAGTTCCATCATCGTATTGCCGCCGGGATCCGTGTATCTCGCTGAAATGAGATCGGCGAATCTCTTTTCGTTCTTTTGCTCAAACGCCCGGACCCCTTTGATTAAAGAGCGTTTGTATAGTGCTTTTGGGGAGAAAAAAACGTAAAAAACTATCAATCCTAAAACCGCGACGATTGCCGCCGCCGCAAAAAATAACGCTGTTTTTTTTCCGCCGGATGAGACTTTAACCCCTTCCTTGGACACCATCGATCACCTGCCTAATCATCTCTTTGTTTCCATATTTAAAAATGAACGTAAGCGCGGGAGCCGCATCTTTTCCGAAATCGTCGTTTATGGTTTTTAGCACGAAATCACGGTCGCCGCTCTGTTCCCACAACTCGGCGATACGGCTGAAAAACTTTTCCGAAGCCTCGATGTTCTTTTCAAGGAACCGTTTATTCCGGTCCGCGCCGGACATCGGAGGCAGGTGCCCCGGGCAAATATGTTCCGCCTCACGCCGCGCGATCTTGCGGATCGATTCGATATATAGTTTCCCGTCGAGAAAAGCGGTCGGCCATATCCTGCCCGAAGGGAGCGGCATTCCGCAGGAATCGGATACGAACCAAGTTTTCGTCGATGAATGGTACAGCGACATGCTGCATGCTGAATGTCCCGGAGTCATAACGACTTCGAGCGTTTCGCCCCCGAGGTCTATCTCGTCGCCTTCCCCGAGGATGCGGTCGAATTGAACCGGCTCCATGACGGGTTCATCCTCCGCGAGAGGGTAGAGCTGCTTGAAGAAAGGCGCTGCTCCGGCGGATCGCATGGATCTAAGATAGGGCGCGGGCGCGTCGGGATCGGAGAGTTCGTCCGCCGCCCGTTTCGTGCCGCACAGCTCGGCGGCCGGCAACGCATTTTTCCAGCGCCAGCATGACCCGGCATGGTCGAAATGCCCGTGCATCGCCACCAATACATCCGGTTTTCCGCCACCGAGTCCCTCCGCCGCGTCGTGCAGTATCTGCGGCACGAGCTGGCTTATTCCAAGCTCGATCAATGCCGTTCTCTCTCGTCCTTCGACAAGGTAGAAAACAAAAAAGGGCCCCGCGAGACAGTGTATATTTTCAGATAGTTTCTTGAATTTCATGTTTTTCACTCAAAAACGATTGTTGTATATTGTAACGCATTATTCATTCATTTGAATCGATAAATACAATTCCATGCACGGCAGAATTATACCCGAATCCGCCATTTGATTTCGGGAACAATAAAACTGATGAAATTCAATGCTTTCTCGTCATTTTTGAAACCACAGGGGATTGTCGGGAAATAAAATTGCGGGAGTGTTGACAAAATGAACAGGAATAATTAAAGTATATAAAGTCGATAGACAAAGTTGAGTATAAGCGTAAGGAGGGCAAAATGTCAGAAATATTCGGAGACAACGCACAATCTATAGGCAGAACCCCGCTTGTGAAGCTGAACAGGATAACGGAAGGCGCGGGCGCAGATGTTTTTGCGAAGATAGAAGGCCGAAATCCGGCGTATTCCGTCAAATGCAGGATAGGGGCGAACATGGTGTGGGATGCTGAAAAGAGAGGGGTGCTAAAGCCGGGGAAGGAATTGATCGAGCCGACGAGCGGAAACACCGGGATAGCGCTTGCTTTCGTGGCGGCGGCGCGGGGTTATCCGATAACACTGACAATGCCTGAGACGATGAGTCTTGAAAGGCGCAAGTTGCTGTTGGCGTATGGTGCGAAGCTCATCTTGACCGAGGGGGCGAAAGGGATGAAAGGCGCTGTGGCGAAGGCCGAGGAAATTGCTGCTTCCGATCCGGATAAATATGTGTTGTTGCAGCAGTTCAAGAATCCCGCTAACCCTGAGATTCATGAAAAGACGACGGGGCCCGAGATATGGGAAGACACGAAGGGCGCCGTGGATGTCGTTGTGGCGGGAGTGGGAACCGGGGGGACGATTTCCGGAATTTCGCGGTTCATAAAGAAGACTAAAGGCAAATCGATCTTATCGGTGGCGGTCGAGCCGGCGAACAGTCCGGTTATATCGCAGCGTCTTGCCGGAAAGGAAATCCAGCCCGGCCCGCATAAGATTCAGGGTATAGGCGCGGGATTCATTCCCGAGACGCTCGATCTCTCGATGGTTGACCGGGTTGAGCTCGTCACTAATGAGGAAGCAATCGAGTACGCGAGACGGCTCACGAGGGAGGAAGGAATCCTGAGCGGGATATCGAGCGGTGCGGCCGCTGCTGTTGCCGTTCGTTTGGCCATGCTTCCCGAGTTTGCCGGAAAAACAATTGTTGTGATTCTTCCCGATTCGGGTGAACGATATCTCAGTTCGGTGCTTTTCGAAGGTTTGTTTGATGGGATTGAGACGGCTACTGCGGCGAAATGACGGAGAGAAATCGCAAAAAGGGCGATCCAAGGCGTTTCATCATCGACTCGAACTCGGTCACATACGAAACAGTTATGCTACCTCGCGCTCGCTTGCCGCGCCTTGCGCCTTAAGGGAACCCTTTGAAAAGGGTTCCCTTAAGAATCCTTCCTAAACTTTTCACCGTCGCAATTCCGGAAAAGACTGGATTCCGGGTCTCAGCCCGGGATGACGAATAGAGAGCTCCAGAACGCCCCTTTCGAGATACGTAGAAAATCATCTTTCACAAGACGCAGATCTCGGCACGGTGGGTTTCAGCCCGGAATGACGACGGAGTAAAACAATCATTATAATAGGTGTTTTTTTTAACTTTAGCCGGCGCATACTGAAATCCTCGGAAAAGCGAAAATTATTGACTCTTCAAGTCAATCGTGATAGAATCCTGTCTGCAAATACGATATGAATGCTTATTTTATGCCAATATTTTATAGGCATTAAAAAGATCGCTGTTTGCACAAAAAATACCAATATAATATGGGTAATGACATGACAAACAAGAAAACAAAACAGACTGAAAAAGAGTTATTGGAACAGATGATGTCTGAAAGAGGCTCGCTTTCGCTGCTACCGGTGCCTGAGACGATCGAAGCGGATCCGACGAAAGTGAAAGCGGCGCTGCTTGAACGAGTAAAGGAGTTGAACTGTCTGTATGGGACGGCGCAGCTTGCCGAGAAGTGCAGCGAATCGATCGACGAATTTCTTCAGAATCTGGTTAACATACTTCCGCCGGCTTGGCAGTACCCGGAGGTGACGCGGGCGAGGATCACGTTCAAGGGGAAATCGTTCAAGAGCCGGTCGTTCAAGATTTCCAAATGGAGACAAGCGTCGAAGATAATGATATACGGGGAACAGGTGGGCGAAGTCGAGATATTTTATTTGGAGGAGAAGCCGGATGAGTACGAAGGCCCGTTTCTCAGGGAAGAGCGAATGCTGATAGGCACTGTCGCGGAACAGATCGGAAAAATCTCTCTCAGGATATCGTCCGAGATGGAGCTGCGCGAGCTGAACAGGCTGCTGACGGTCGAGCGACAGTCCATGCATGAAACGAATTCCGCGCTGAAGACTATGCTCACGAGGATCGAAGAGGAAAAGATGAATGTTTACAAGAGCGTGCAGGCGAATGTTGAAAAGATCATAATGCCCATCCTTCACGCGCTTACCGTTGAGATTCCGGGGAGTCAGAAAAAGTACGTTGAAATGATAAAGGTGAATCTCGAGGAAATAACATCTCCCTTCATCAACAGCCTGTCACGGAAATACTTGGCGCTGACGCCGACCGAGATCAAGATATGCAAGATGATCAGAAACGGGCTTCGCACGAAAGAGATAGCGCAGGTTCAGGGTGTTTCGCATGCGACGATAAACCGGCATCGCGAACACATCAGGCAGAAGCTCGAAATAGCGAACAAGGACATCAATCTGACTACATATCTTCAGTCGAGCATGTGGGATGAAGAAAGAGGCGGTTCGACTTACGGTTATTCGCCGGCGTAATTCGCTCCGTATCACGCGCCCGCATCACGTTCGGGCGTTTCCGATTTTTCCGATTTCAGAGTTTTCCCGCGAGACGTAGCAGCATATCGCGCGCCGCGAGAGCGTCTCTCAGCGCTTTCGCGCGGCTTACTTCGGCTTT
>JAKLIR010000231.1 GCA_022709505.1 bacterium
TCCCGAATCCAATCGGCGGATTCGGGTTCGTATGTGACCGAATTCGAGTCGATGATGCAACGCAGTAGATCGCCCTTTTTGCAATTTGAGTCTCGGGAAATGCCACCCAAACCAATAATCCCCCCCCTGACATCCATGTCACCCATGGATTCCGGATCTCAGTCCGGAATGACGAAAGAGAGAGCATTTTTCATCAATGTGGGTTGAAATCGTAAAAAAGGGATGAGATACAAGACGCATCGAGCGAGAATGAGGGAGCATACTCAGAGGTATGTGACCGAATTCGAGTCGATGATGCAACGCAGTAGATCGCCCTTTTTGCGATTTCACCTACGGAGTTTTATGAGGTATTTATAAGAGGCAAGAGCAGCCTTGGCGCCTTCGCCGGCCGCGATGATAACCTGTTTCTCAGGCACGCTCGTAACATCGCCCGCCGCGAAAAGACCCGGCAGACTCGTATGACACGCACAATTCACAATCACTTCATTATTCGCATTCAAATCCACAATATCTTTAAGATAAGATGTCGCGGGAATGGAGCCGATCTCGATGAAAACGCCCCGCGCCGGCAGCGTCCGTCTCTCTCCCGACGCGCCGTCTTCCACGACCACGGACTCCATGAATTTCGAGCCCCGGATTTCCACGATCGTCGTGCCTGTGAGAATCTCCACATTGGGAGCGGCAGTGACCTTATCCCTGAAGATTTCATCCGCGATAAGCCGCGGCCCCTTCTCGATGATCGTCACTTTGCGGGCGATCTTCATGAGTTGGATAGCGGCGTCCAGCGCCGAATTCCCTCCGCCCGCGACCGCCACATCCAGCCCCTCGAACATCGGCGCGTCGCACGTCGCGCAGTATGCGACGCCCTTCCCGAGATATTCCTTCTCACCCGGAACGCCGAGCATGCGCGGCGTTTTCCCGGATGCAATGATTACGGACTTCGCCTTGAACTCTCCTCCGTTGCAGGCGCCCACCGTGAAAATCCCGTCCTCCACCCGCAGCGACGTCACTTGCGCGAATTCCTGCTTTATCCCGAAGCTGTTAATGTGCTCGCTGAACTTTTCGACAAGTTCCTCGCCGGTGATGTACTTGTAGCCGAGATAGTTGTCTATCTCGGACGAATACATCGCCTGACCGCCGACGTTCTCGCTGATGATAAGCACATCGAGCCGCTTCCTCGACGTGTAAACCGCGGCGGTCATCCCCGCCGGGCCGGAACCTATGATTATCACGTCATACATGAAATTCATCCCGAACCGCGCCGCCGGGCCGGCTCTTATTTCGACAGCAGGAGTTCTATCTGGGGCCGGTCGAATCCGACCACGATCTTGCCGTCTATGTCTATCACCGGCACGCCCATCTGGCTGGATTTCTCGACCATCACCGCGCGCGCATTCTGGTCGGTCGCGACATCGAAATTCTCGTATGCCAATCCCTTCTCTTCAAAATACTTCTTCGCCATCTTGCAGAAAGGGCAAGTGGTCGTCGAGTAAATCGTGATCTTGTGCTCTCCCATCGTTCCCTCCGGTTTTCAGTTCGGTCCGCATTCTCCGATTATTCTTCCGTAAACAATCCGTTCTCCTGAAAATAATTTGCGAAATTCTCTATATATTCCTCGTGCCCCTTTTCCCAAGCAGCGAGCGCGGCGTACATTTCCTTCTCCACCCGTTCCGAAGCTTTTTCGCTCAAATCCTCATACATCGCGCGGCCCTTGTTCTCGAGCTCGAGAGCGTGCCGCATGGCCTCGACTTCGTCCGTCGAAACCTTCAATGCGGCGTCCATCCCCGCAACCGCTTCCTTGAAAATCAGCTTGAAATCCTTATCGAGGTTGACGGTGTTCACATCCGGCCATTTGCCTTCCTCGCTCAATTTTTCAAAATAATTCTGGAGGAATTCGATGTGCTTCATCTCGTCCGCGGCGAGCATTTCGAAAAGACCGGCCGTGACCGGGCTCTTCACAATCGACGCCGCCTTCTTGTAGTAAACACTTCCCTCTTTCTCTAATTCAATAGCTTTCCGTAAAGACTCGAGGTCCCGGTTGATCTTCATTTTCCTTGCCTCCTAAAAACCCGGATTCGTCGATCGAACGCTGAATCCGAATGACAGTTTCGTGCGATACCCCGACGCGGCATAATTGATGTAACAGTTTCCCGCCGCTTTATGTTTCACGTCGGAGAAAAGCCTCAGTCTTCGAGCATCCTCATCGCGGCGTGTTCGCCTTGTTTCGAGGCGTTAATATACGGAGACCCATATTGCTGTTTGGCGACATCATCCCCGGTGACTTCGGCGCAATCGCCGGCGGCGAACACATTCCGGGCGGCTGATCGCAGCTCGGAGTCCACCACCACGCCCCTGCCTGTTGCAATGCCGCTCCCGGACAAAAACGAGATATTCGACCTCGCTCCGATCGCCACCACGAGGACGGAAGTATCGAGCACGTTTCCCGAGGACGTGACGACGCGTTTCAAGGCGCCGTTCTCCCCTTCGAGCCGCGCCACTTCCTCTCCGCACATCACTTCGATCCCGCCGCCGATCATCTTATCGCAACGGTTCACGGCCTTTTCCGGATCGAGGGAGGGAGCGCCCACCTTGTCCTTACCGCCGCGAACAAGCAACGCTACTTTCTTGCCGCGCTTGCGAATCGCCTCCGCGACTTCCACTCCGAGAATGCCGCCGCCTGCGACCACCGCCGCCTCCACCGGATCGACCCTCTCTATGATCCTGTCCGCGTCGAAGACCGTGCGCAGCGTCATAACACCGTCGAGGGTTCCCCCTTCCCACGGAGGCACCGTCGGCGACGCTCCGGACGCTATCAGAAGTTTCCCGAAGCTCACGACCGATCCGTCGTCAAGTTCCACCCGGCCCGCCTCCGGACTCACCCGGGCCACCCTGCCGAACAACAACGAAACGCCCTTCCGGGAATAAAAATCAGGCGCCGTGAAAAGCGCGTCGCGCTGCACTTCCCCCGAAAGATAGCCGAGAGAAAGCCTCGGCCGCGGATAGTGCGGACATCGCTCGTCAGTAATCATAAGCACCGTTTTTCCGGGCGCTTTGGCGATGAGCGTTTCCGCTGCCTTGCGGCCAGCGGGCCCGTTCCCTATGATCAGGTAATCAGCCATCGGAATCCACTTCCCCGGGTTCGCTCGTCCCGTTCAGATTTTTTCGAAATTGTCCTTGGGCACGCCGCATGACGGGCAAACCCAGTCTTCCGGCAGATTTTCAAAAGCAGTTCCCGCCGGGATTCCGCCGTCCGGATCTCCGACGGCCGGATCGTAGATGTAACCGCATACAGTGCATTGATATTTGTCCATATCATCCTCCCGATGAATTCTTATTTTACGGCCGCCGCTTTTCGTGCGAGTTCGGCGCCGAGCTTCCTGCATTCGTCGAGCGTCGCGTCGTCCGGCCTGAACGAGCAAGTTATCGGCGCCCCGATCTTGGCGATCCCGATACGGTCGAGCGCGGCGTCAACCGCTTTCGCGCCGCCGCCCTGCCAACCGTGCGAACCGAACGCCGCCCCGACCTTCCCTGCGGGCTTCAGCCCTTCCATATAAGTCAGGAACGCGGAAACCGTCGGCATCATTCCGTTGTTCAGCGTGGGAGACCCCACCGCGACCGCGCAGGCGTCGAGCATCTCCGTCGTCACGTCCGTCAGTTCATTCGCACTGAGGCGGAGCAGTTTCGCCTCCACTCCGTTCATGGTCGCTCCCTCGAGAATAGCGGACGCCATCCTCCCCGTGCTCTCCCACATCGTGTCGAACACCACCAGCACCTTCGGCGAAGGTTTGCATTCCGCCCATTCCTTATAGCGGGCCACGATCTCGGGGATCTTCGACCTCCAGAGAATCCCGTGGCTCGGCGCGATCATTTCGATCTCGAGCGCCTCGATCGCCGGTATGGTTTTCTTGGCGATCGGCCCGAGGTGCATGAGGATGTTCGCATAGTACTTCTTCGCTTCGGTGAACAATTCGCATTCGTCCACCTCGTCGTCGTAAAGCCCGGACGTCGAATAGTGCTGGCCGAACGCGTCCATGGAGAAAAGCAGCTTGTCCGCCCTGAGATAGGTCGCCATTGAATCCGGCCAATGCAGCATCGGCGTCGTGATGAATTCGAGTTTCCGTGCGCCGATGTCGAGAGAGTCGCCGGTCTTCACCACCTGATAGGTCCAGCCGCCACGGTAGTAGTTTTCCAGCCCGTCCCTTCCCTTGGCGGAAGCAATCACGGTAGCCTTCGGCGCCGCCGCCATCACGACAGGCATCGAACCCGAATGGTCCGGTTCGGTGTGGTTCGACACCACGTAATCTATCTTCGCCGGATCAACGATCTCCGAAATGTTCTCGAGAAGTTTTCTCCCGTATCGCATCTTCACGGTATCGATCAACGTGATCTTTTCGTCCATTATCAGATACGCGTTGTATGTCGATCCCTTGACCGTCTTGTAACCGTGGAAATCGCGGACTTCCCAATCCCGGTATCCGACGTAATGGATGTTCTTCATTATCTCGCGGGTATAGCTCATCGTGGTTGCTCCTTTTCGTGTTCGCACCGCCGGGCGGAAGACCGGAACCGTTGTCTCTTACAAGAAACATTGTTCACAATTTCGCCGTGGCCTGAGAAATCGGATGCGGCACTTCGAGATAGCCGTCCGGTTTTATGTTGAACTGCTTAACAGCCGGGGCGGGCAGTAAGAGATAAAGCAGGGACGCTTCCACTTCCGCCACTCCCGGCGCGGAAACCGTGTAGTCGCGGGTGATAGTCGCCCCGGCCGGTATTCGCGTGTCCATTGCTATCTTTTCAGCGTCCCACGTGGGAACCCCCACCTTATCGCCCGCGGAGAACACTTTCATGAAAACCGCGCCGGGGTCTTCCTTCATGGGATCTCCCTTGAAATTCTCCCACACCACTTTGCCCGAGGCGTCCTTCGCCTGAACTTTTAGAAGAACCATTCGGAACGGCATCGTGGAAGGAAGCTTGTGCGCGGTGAGGTTCGTGATATTCACGGTCGCTTTCACCGCTCCGGCGGATTGAGAAAGCTTGATTTCCATTTTCGAGGCCGAGTCCAGCATCTCCTGCGAATGGCCCCCGGACATCGCGTGCGAGCGATGCGTTTTCCTGTCCGAAGTCATGGCCGGTTTCCCGTCCGCTTCCTTCATGTGGCAGTCCTGACACGTCGATTTACCATCCCATTCCTCTTCCTTCAGGCTGCAAATCGAAACCCCTTTGTCATTCTTGAGATAGCCGTGGCACCCCGAACATAAGTCCGGAGAATCAAAAAGCTCGTTTTTAACAATATTGTGGAAGCTAACCGTCTTTGTCGATCTTCCGGGTCCTTTAACTGAGCCGTCCGCGGCTATGTCATAGAACCTCGTCGGCATCCCGTCGTGCACCGACTCGATGGAGTGGCAAAAAGTGCAACCCACGGCAGCCTGCGCCTTGGGATCGTTCGGGTCCACCTTGGCGGTTCCGGTTATGATCCCCTGAAGGTTGTCCACCATCGGCGTGTGGCAATGAGCGCAGAAATAACCGGCGTTCTTCTGCTTCTCAAGCATGGAATGCTCATAAACATCTTTCATCGCCGTGTGAAAATCGTCTCCGGTGAAAGAAGCCTTCGAGTGGATCGAACTCATCCATTCGTCGTATATCTGCTTGTGGCAGCCTTTGCACTGCTGAGACGCTTTCAGGTCCTCGGACTTCCCTTGACATAAACATGTGTGTTGAAATTTTGAGCGAGCAGAATGCCCGACACCGCGATCACCGCCGCCGCCAATGTCAGCGCCGCTATCTTTTGTGTTTTTCTTTTCATCTTACCGTTCCTTTCTTCGTCGCCAACCGGCTTTCGTATTCCTCGGCAACGTC
>JAKLIR010000232.1 GCA_022709505.1 bacterium
TGCACCTACTGCGACACCTCCTGCGTCCTCAAAACAGTTCAGGGCCCGTGGTGCGGCGACGGGATCACCAACGGCGGCGAACAATGCGACAACGGCGCGGCAAGCAATACGGACACTGCCTGCGTCCCGACTATATTCTCCGATTGTACATACTGCGATACGCAGTGCATTTCCCACACGATCCCCTCGCCATGCGGCGACGGAAACCTCGATGAAGGCGTGGGCGAACAGTGCGACGCCGGCGCGCAAAACACCGACACTCCGTGTCCGGCGCCCTACTCGACCGACCCGGAACTCGCACAGTGCTCCTACTGCAATTCATTCTGTCAGGCAATTACCGTGACGGGCACATACTGCGGCGATGGAATCTGCCAGTTCGAAGTCGGGGAACATGTTGCTGATTATCCCACATCATGTCCCGACGACTGCGCCACGGCAGGATCATGCGGAGACGGTTACTGCAACTCATTCATGGGAGAAAACTCCGAAAGCATTAATAACTGCCCCGCCGATTGCGGCCCCATCTGCGGCAACTTCATAGTCGAATATGGTAACAGCGAATACTGCGACGAAGGACCGCTGAACGGCGTTCCTTGCATTCCCAGCTACGGCGGTTGCGGCGGTTGCTCATATTGCGGCCCAACTTGCCAGTGGCAATACATAAGTTCGAATATGTACTGCGGAGACGGAATTTGCCAACCGGAGGAAGCTTCCTTCTCTCCCTCCTGCCCGGATGACTGCGGTCCGATGTGCGGCGACAATATATGCAGCATCGGAGAAACATCGACGAGCTGTTCTGCCGACTGCGGTTCTTACTGCCTCGGATACTCTTGCGGCGATTACTCCTGCAACCCACAGTGCGGCGAATCCAACTCGAGCTGCCCAAGCGACTGCTACTGCGAGGACGGCATCTGCGATCCTTCCGAGGTCGAATCATGCACGATAGACTGCCCGGTCTGCGGCGACGGCGCCTATGGAAGCGGCGAAAGTTGCGACGACGGCGCGAATAACGGAACCAACGGATACTGCAACGCCACATGTAACGGGTACGTCGGATGCGGCAACGGGACAACTGAAGGAACTGAGACTTGCGACGCCGGGACATCGAACGGCTGCGGAACATCCGAATGCGGATACTGTCCTCTGGGGTGCAGGTATCTTCCATGATTAAAATCTGAACGAATTTCAGTTCATTCGAATTCAAAATAAAACCCGGCTTAACGGCCGGGTTTTTATTTGCGCGGATTTATCCGGAATCCGTCGTCGGATTAGGGGCGATGATTCAGATGCGATCTTGAAATATCGGGAAGACGGGATTTGAACCCGTGGCCTCGTGCTCCCAAGGCACGCGCGCTAACCGGACTGCGCTACTCCCCGAAAAGCTTGGGGCTCGGCGGCCCCGTGAAAATCTTACACCGAGATAATTCTATGTATTAACGTCGCGCTTTCAAGTCCGCGTCGTTCTCATTCTATCTCCCGGATCATTTTAATGTGATCCTTAACAAGCTTCTTGGCTTCCGCGGCGGTTTTTCCCTCGGCTATCACGTGCACGAGCGGCTCCGTCGGGTCGGGCCTCATCAGCACCCAGCTCGTCTTCGTCAGGTTCACCCTTATCCCGTCAGTCAGATTCACGCTCTTGTCCTTGAACTTATCAACGAGCACCCGCATGATCTTGCCCTTGTTCTCCCATGAACATTCCGTGGCTTCCTGTTCGATGAAAATTTCGGGGACTGCCTTGCTCATGGCAGCAATATCGAAATTTTGTTTCGCGGTCATTTCGAGGATTTTGGAAATGGATATCATCGCATCGAACGAAGGCTGGAACTCGGGGAAAATGAACCCGCCCTTCGTGTCTCCGCCGAACGTTATCTTCTTTGTGTAAGCCTTGGACATCAGGTCCCGTGAATTGGATTGAGTGAAGATAAGGGAACCTTTGTACTTCTTCACTATCTGCTCTATCAGATAAGGCGACCTTACCTGCGCCGCGATCACGGACGACTTGCGGGTGCGGCCGATCATTTCGACCATAAGCGCGAGCAACCGTTCGCCCATGATCGCCTCGCCGGCTGAGTCCACGAGCGAAATTTTTTCGGACTCGCCGTCAACAAGAACTCCGAAGTCCGCGCCGAGCGAACGCACGATTTTGCTCAGTTGTTTCAGTCCTTCGCGGTCGATCGCGGACGCCCTCGGACTCGTATTGGGGTCCATGTAGGAATTCACCGACACAGCCTCGACACCGAACTTGCCGAGTATGGGCGGAAGCATCGTCGAAAGGCTGCCGTTCGAATAATCGACCACCATTTTGAAGTTCCGGCTCCGTATCGCCTCCACATCCACATACTGGAGGAAATCCCTCGTGTACCGTTCAACCGCGAGCGGGTCGTATTCGAGGGTGCCGACTTTTTCGAGTCCCGCGCGCCGGAAATCCTGACGGTAGAAAATACTTTCGACCTTTCGCTCAGTATTCGTGTTTATGTTGATGCCGTGCTGATCGAAGAATTCTATCAAACTCATGTCGTTCTTATAGGGAGAAATCCTTATGTGGATACCTCCCTTCGCATCGGATGTCCGAACGATGTGGCGGACGAGCGGAAGCGGCACCGTGCGGAAGTCGGACACGTTGATGCCGACGGACATGAGACCGGAGACGAGGGCTCGCTTGATCACGCGCGCCACCTTGTGGGGGCTGCGGCTGACGATGATTTCCGAGCCGGGAGACAGGGATGCGCCGAACGCGGAGCCGAGCGCCGCGGCGTACTCCGGCGTCACTTCTATATTCGCGAGTCCCTTGACGCCGAGCGCGCTGAACAGACTACCCGGCCAGTTCTCGCCCCATACGATGCTTTGGTTGATCGTGGAGCCGGATGTGAGAATCTTATCCGGCCAGATTTTCACCTGCTGCTTGATCTTCACGCCCTTGCCGACGTTGCAACTGTCGCCGATGATCACGCCCTCGCTGATGGCTACGTCCTCGCCCACGACATCGTTGCGGCAGAGGATGCAACCCGTGGCGGTGGTCTTTCTTCCCACGTAGTTGTTGTTCCAGAAAATCGATCGGGAAACGGCCGCGCCTTCATCAACCACGCAGTTGTCTCCGATGACTGTGAATTCATTGATAACGGCGCCGTCCCTGATCTGACAGTTCGCGCCGATGATCGCCGGGCCGGTGATCCGGGCGGACGGCGAAATCTCGGAGTTTTTCCCGACCCACACCTTGCGCTTTATCTGTTTTCCTCCGGGTGTGATCTTCACCTTTCCGTTGAGCGCGTCCTCGTGAACCTCGCGATACTGCTTGAGGCTGCCGATATCGCACCAGTAGCCGTCCTGCACACTGCCGTACAGCGGACGCCCGTCCGCGAGCAGCATCGGAAAAATATCCTTGCTCCAGTCGTAATTCCCGCCGGGCGCCATGTATTTGAATACTTCCGGTTCGATGATGTAAGTGCCGGTGTTTACTGTGTCGCTGAACACTTCTCCCCAACCGGGCTTTTCGAGGAACCGGATGATCTTGCCGTCGTTGTCGGTGATCACCACGCCGTATTCGAGCGGAGTCTCGACGCGCGTGAGAATGATCGTTGCGATGGAGCCGACTTTTTTATGGAACTTCACCGCGGACATGATGTCGATGTCGGTCATCGAATCGCCGCTTAGTATCACGAAGGTGTCGGTGAGCCGGTCTTCGAGCACTTTCACCGCTCCGGCCGTGCCGAGCGGGGTTTCCTCGACCGAGTATTCGAGATTCACACCCCACTCCGAACCATCGCCGAAGTGCGCGCGTATTTCGTCGCCGAGGTAGTATAGCGTGACGAGGTGATCCTTTATTCCTATGTCCCTCATCTTTTCGATGATATGTTCCATGATGGGTTTGTTGCACACGGGAACAAGGGGTTTAGGGGTATTGAGAGTCAGGGGCCTCAACCTCGTGCCCTCTCCGCCTGCCATGAGTACCGCTTTCATATTCTCGCCCTCCCTCTCGCGCGACAGCGCCCGCGCGTGGATTTTCCTCTCCTTTAATTCTTACGGTATTTCCTCCTTTTAGACAAGCCATGTGGTGCAAAGCTTACTGCGTCCCGCGATCAATTATTTTGTCAAAGCGCAACTTTCAGCCCCGCTCGGCCGAAAAGACTAACGAGGGATTGACACTCATTTCCGACCGCCGTATAATCACACCCAATCGGTTGTTCCGTCTCTTCGGAGACAAAAGGGAAAACGGTTAGAATCCGTTGCGGTCCGGCCGCTGTGATTGGGGACGAAAGCCGTATCAAAGCCACTGCGAAAGCGGGAAGGCGCGGCGAGTAGGATGATCCATAAGCCAGAAGACCTGCGGGACAACCCGAGCGGGACGAACCCCGCTCTTGAGGAAAACCCCCTGCGAGGGTTTTTCGCCAATACAGCCGAGGCAAAAACCGATCCTCGAAAAGGATCGGTTTTTTTTGTTCAGACACCTATCAATCAGTCCACACTTCAGAACCGCCGCTCTCGCTCTCGCCTGCCTCGCCGTTTTTTCACAGCGTCCGGAGGCCGCTCAACAACCGGCCTCGGAAGAAGCTTTCGACATCGGCGAAATCGTGATAATTTCAGCGAGGGAATCCGCGGCGGAAAAAATCCTCAAGCTCCCTGTCACTACAACCGTCATTCAGCGGGAAAAGTTCGAAGACCGCTTCACAAGCCTGCCGGAACTGCTTGCGGAATCGGCGGGGACGGAAGTGAGGAGTTACGGCGGTCTCGGAAGTTTCAGCACAGTCTCGATCCGCGGCTCGGAATCGGATCAGGTTACGATCCTGATCGACGGCGTCCCGGTGAATCCCGCCGCCGGCGGCTCCATCGACATCAGCTCAATCCCGCTTACCAACGTCGAAAGAATCGAAATCTACAGAGGCGCGCCGCCGGTCCGCTACCCGGGCGCATCCATCGGCGGAGTGATCAATATAGTGACACGCCCCGAAAACAATACTCAGAAAGCAGAACTCTCCTTAAGCGCGGGCTCTTTCGGAGAACTCTCCCAGAGATTGAGTTTCCTCGCACCTCTCAACAATAAATCCGTTTCCTTTAATTACGGAAGGCAAACTTTCGACGGCGATTTCAAGTTCCTCGACGACAACGGAACGCCCTTCAACTTCGCCGACGACGAATGGACGACGAGAAAGAACAACGATTTTTCATCGGACGATCTCGATCTCAGATACACGGCCGAACCGAACGGTAGCTTCAACGCCGCGATCTCCGCTCAGATATTCTCGAAAGATCAAGGCGTGCCCGGAATAGGGAATTTCCAGTCCGACACCGCAAGGTTGAAAACGGACAGGCGAATGATAAGCGCCGACTTCAATCTCCGGGGACGGGACGACGGCGGCGCGGCGACCAACCTACAGATTTCACGCTCATTTCTGCGAACCCGGTTCCGGGATGTTTTCGGCGAGATCGGGCTCGGCGCCAAGAATAACAGGAACACGACAGTGGCGGACGGCGCCCGGCTGACTATCGAGCGACGCAAGGGACGACACGGTATTTCGGTCGCCTCCGGCGTCTCCGCGGAATCCTTCCGGCCTTCGGACACCATGACAAACGCCCAGTCCGGCAAGTCGAGCAGAAGAAATTCAACGTCATTCGCTGTTGAGGATTCCCTGCGCGTCCTGCGGGACAGATTGACCGTGATCCCATCCTACCGGTATGAAAAAATATCAAGTCGTTTCAGCGGCGACGATCCTTTCGATTTTTCGCCGCTCGCTCCTCAAAACACTTCGAGCGAAAAACTATCGGCTTTCAACGCCGGAGCAAGGTACAGGGTCTCGGCGGCGCTCGCGCTCAGAATGAATTACGGGCGGTACTTCAG
>JAKLIR010000233.1 GCA_022709505.1 bacterium
CACCGGATGGGGTGTTGCGAAATTCATCTTCAGCGTTTTTCTTTTTTATAAGCCGGCGGCGCCTTTCACACAGATGATTCAGACGGGGATGATCGCGAACGACATTTACATGGTTACTCCTTATCTTGCAATTATGGACAGGACCACGACTCTCAGAAAACCAACGCTTTAATAATAAATAAAGGAGATTGAATAGATGAAAAAGTACATGTTTACGTCGGAATCCGTAACCGAGGGGCATCCGGACAAGATTTGCGACCACATATCGGATGCGATTCTGGACGCCGTTATGGCGGGAGATAAAATGGGGCGCGTTGCCTGTGAAACGGCGATAACAACGGGTCTTGTTCTCGTAGCCGGGGAAATCACGACGAAGGTTTCACTCGACGTTCCGAAGATCGTGAGAGAGACGATCAGAAGAATCGGCTATGACGATGCCGCATACGGATTCGACTGTAATACATGTGGTGTTATAGCTGCAATAGATAAACAGTCACCAGATATCGATATGGGTGTAAGCAAGGCGTTCGAGATGAGATGCAAGAAAGGCGGAACGAAGGACGACGCATATAATTATCAGGGCGCTGGAGATCAGGGAATGGTTTTCGGATTCGCTTGCAACGAGACGAAAGAACTGATGCCGATGCCGATTGCTCTCGCTCACAAACTCTGCAAGAAAATGACGGATGTCCGAAGAAACGGCAAGATGGGGTATCTGAGACCTGACGGCAAGAGTCAGGTTACAGTCGTATATGAAAACGGGAAACCGGTATGCATAGATACGGTCATCCTTTCTTCGCAACATAGCCCAGATGTTTCGATTTCACAGATCGAAAAAGACATGAGAAAATACGTTCTCGATACCGTTATCCCGAAAAGGCTGATCAACCGCTCGACGAAGCTTTACGTGAACCCGACGGGCAGGTTCGTCGTTGGTGGCCCCATGGGAGACACCGGTCTGACCGGAAGAAAGATCATCGTTGACACATACGGCGGCTATGGGAGACACGGCGGTGGAGCGTTCTCCGGAAAGGACCCGTCGAAAGTCGATAGGTCGGGAACGTACATGGCGAGATATGCCGCCAAGAACGTTGTCGGTTCAGGAGCGGCGGACAAATGTGAAATTCAGATAGGCTATGCGATAGGCGTGGCGAAACCGGTCTCGATTTTAATCGACACATTCGGCACTGAAAAGGTTTCCGTTGATAAACTCGAAAAAGCCGTTCTCGAAATATTCGATTTCAGGCCGGCCGCGATTATCGATAAACTGAAACTCAGGAGGCCGATATATTCGAAGACGGCCTCTTACGGTCATTTCGGCAGGGAAGACAGTGATTTTACGTGGGAGAAGCTCGATAAAGTCGCTCTTCTCAAAAAAGCTTTGAAGATATAAAAATGAATTGGATAAAGAAAAGCCGGTCCTCGAGGCCGGCTTTTTTTTTAGCCTGTAATCCAACTCGTAACCAACATTTTTCACAAATGTGGGGTGAATATGTGATATGTGAGGTGTGCCGTGAAATCGGTCATTGCGAAGAATGAATTCACTGCGGGCGCCGCTGTCGAGAACATTTCGCCGGAAGGATTGAAATTTCCTTTAGTCTGGATGTCTGGATACATGCCGACGAGATACGCGACTGAGCAGCTTGACCCGATCCAAGCACGGGCGATCGTGTCAGGCGAAAAGGGCGACGAATTGATGATCCTTTCGGTGGACACGTGTATTATCACCCCTTTCACGGTTTCATTATGGAAGAGAATGATTTCAAGAAAGATCGGCATGAGGCCGGAAAGAATTTTGGTTATCGCCACTCACACACATTCGGGACCTGATCTGACCGGATTGTTCGGTGGAGTGTCCCCGATGTATTTTGCGAGAGTAACGGAGGGAGTGGTCGAGGCTGCAAGGAAAGCATGGGTTTCACGCCGGCCCGCACGCTTGTTCATGGGATGTTCGACCCACAACATCGGAAAACCGAGAAGGACCGAGACGGGGCAGTATGACAGAGAGGACAGCGTAGTGGTCATGCAATGGAGGATTGGGGACGGCGTTGTAGCCACGCTCGTAAATCTCGGTTGCCACAGTGTCGTGTTGCCCCATTTTTCAAAATTGCTGAGCTCCGATCTTGCGGGTGGTATTAACCGAAAGGCTGATTCTTTTTTCGGGGGCGTAACGTTGTTCGCTCCGAGGATTCAGGGCGATGTAAATCCGAATATTCTTGGAGATGATCCATACCATCAAAACGGAAATCCGGAGGAACTCGAAAGGTTGTCGAGCGAGGGCTTCGCGAGTGTTAGGGCTGCGGTCGCATCAGCCACGGAAATGCAATATGAAAAAAACAGCATATCGAGATGTGAAATAAAAGTTTCTTTGAGGAAAGCATGGATGGGTTTGATGAAGAGCCCGATTTGGGCCGGAAGGCTGTCATTCGATCCGTTATCGTACGGGATACCAGCGTCTCATTTCAAAATCGGAGGAGTTGAGGGGGCGGCGTTTTCGGGTGAAGTATTGACTTGCCTCGGTCGCAAGGCCGTTTCGGGCATGAAGGAACCTTGTCTTCTAATCTCATATTGTGACGGTTATTACGGATACCTGATGACGAGCGAAACGTTTGCCACGGGAGGATATGAGCCTAATGTTTCGCCCGGACCGATGGATGATTTCGGTTCGCTTTTTAGTTGATTCGGAATTATCCTGCAACCGGCTTGCTTTTGATGAGGCAGGGATAAAGATATGCGGAATTCAGGGTGTGAATCTAATATAAGAACCGAACATGAAAAACAGTTCTGAAACAGTTCGCTTGAAGTTATGTTCTTGTTCAATGGAATATAAGGATACCGGCGCCGCATCCGGGAAGGATTCGCAGATATCAAGAATTGCGGAAAGAGTAGCCGCCGCCGTTTTAAGATTGATTTTCTTCTGATAGCTTCCCCATTTCTCCAATGAGGATGAAGAGCCGCTGTGGTAAAAATGAGGTGGTTGCCAGCCTGTCATGAAATGAAACAACCCGGGGCCGGGGCCTGAGAGAGTTACGATTTGACAGGAAAAGTCGATCATATCAATAGCTGTTTTTCTGTAAGACTCATCGCGGATTGTTTCCGCGAGAGAAAGAAAATCGAAGGCGAGTCTGATTGACAGTGGATCGAGTTCCGGCGCGCCCGGATGAGGAAGCACTCCACCGCATGTTCTGAATGCTTCATGATGAAGGCGTGTCTTATCAGGCAGTATGGCATTGTAGCAATATGTCAGAGATTCAATATATGAAGCAATCAAGATAGCGTTTTCAATGTATTCGGTTCTTCCTGTTGCGCCGTGAAGGAGCAGGAGGGATCTGAGCGCGGCCCCCGCGAGCTCGCGGTCGATGTAGGTTTCGGGGTCGTCGGTAAAGAAAAGCGTGTTTAATTTTGTTGATGCTCTTCCGCATATAAATTCCGCGGCTTCGAGATATTTGGATTCCTTGCATGACTTGTAGAGTTCCATGAAGGCGAGCGCTGCGAAAGCAAGTTTATGGGCTTCCGATTCGGAAACATCCGGAGATGCGCCGGCGGAGGGAGAATCGGATTTGAATATTCTGTGAATTAAATTGTCCGCGATTTTCCTGATAGTGAAAAGCCAGCGGGGATTGGAATCGTGAGCGGCGTTTCCGTGAAGCAGGGATGTGGAAATGATGAACTCGGAAACATTTTGGATGAACTCTTGGGGATCGCACGAGGGACGCGTCCATTTTCTTTTTGAGAGATGAAAGCCGGTGATATTCATTTCATCGGAATTGCTTGGGGAAAGGAAGAAGTCCGCCGTGTTGAGAGCGATGTTTTTCAATCTCCTGTCGTCGGTGCCGCGGCCGATCCTATAGATAGCTCTTGCAGCCTCTATGTTTGCGCCCGCGCCCTCGCACGAAATCACTGCTTTCGCGGGGAACATGGTGGGGCCTACGCTGTCAACGAATCCTATGGCATCGTGTCTCTCGATGAAAAAATTCTCCACGAGGTGTCTTGCCTTAGCGTGAACTATATCGCTTCTATCCGCTGGGATTCCCGTCTCGAAAGTCAGCAGCCCGCGGGCCGAATTAAGAACATCTTTCCAGTTGCCCGTTTGTGCGGGATGAGACCAAATATAAAACCGGCGTTCGTATGTAACCTGACCGTCAACGTCCCATTCCACTTGTTCGACGGATCTGTTCTTCGAATATTTCGACGATTCTGCCACACCGGGGGCTGAGATGTTCAGTTCGCAAAAATCGTCTGATATGTGAGTTGCTATCGTGGATAGTTCCGCCAACGACTCGGAGGCTTGAGAGAAAATTCCGAACGTCCACTCGGGAGATTCGATGATGGAGCAACAGGGAATGGTCGTAAGCTCTTCCCTGATAGGACCGATTTTTTCCGCGAGGGTCATAAGGCTCGGACCGTTCAGATAGACGGATCCGGGCACGATCCAAGCCATCGGCCTAATCTGCCTGAAAGCTGAAAAAAGCACTCTCGCTGAAAATCGTCCTCTCAAACTCCAACGTCTCGTTACTCCTATGAACGGGCCTTGAACGGAAATCGTGTCCGATATTCTCGTTTCCCCTATGGAAGATTCGATTCTAAGTCCGTCAACTTCGATCTTGTCAGCAAACCATACCATGCCGTCCGCGACGATTTGATAAGGCATCTCGAAGACCGGGATGTCGTCCCGATACAATGTGAGAAGATGTTTGTAAGCTTTCGCTACTATCATTGCTCAGCGCCTGAATATAGATAATATCATCATTAAAAATCTGATTTTTCTCGGAAACGGATCCACGTGAACCCATTTTTTCCGTATGAAGCGTGCAAGTTCGACAAAAGGCTTTGGATGAGAAGTCAGATGATAAAAAACCTCTTTATCGAGATAGATGCAGAAGTCCGGCTGCCCGTGAGTCGATTTAATACGTCCGTTAAGTATGTTTGATTTTGCATTTATGGCGTCATCCGGAAAACTGAAAGGCTGTAGAGAATCGGTAGTTGAGATTAGTGTTATCTCGCCTTCCTTGATGTTTGTGATCAATGATGTCCAAATCTCTCTCCCATCGAACACGACGATCATTGAAAGAAAGTTCTTTGGAAGGATAAACCTAAGCAATCTCGCAAAATTTTCAGAGACTTTGGGAAGTCGTGGCGCGGGGTCAGGGTAAATATGAATCCCGGATTTCCATTCCCGGCTGAAAGGTTCGCGGCACGCCGTGATCTGCGCCGAGAGGGTGTCTTCCATGCTTATCTTCGACTGGCAGCCCGCAGCTAATCTCCTCAATGCGTATTTTTCGAGGCAGATTACCCTGTCCACCGAATAGGACGACGCCATATCCTTGAGAGATCCCGGCCCTCGAAAACCCGATATCGCGACCGGGCCTTTTTCCGAATGCACTGCATGAAGCACTTTGTTTTCACTGTAAAAGATAATAAGCGACTTCTCTTTCACCTCTTTTTCAGGCAGGAAGTAGCAGACGGCTCTTTCGTACTGGTCCGGGTCTATGTCGATTATCTTTACATCCTTTGAAAGCAAGTTCGTCTCCTGTTTTGTGAAAGATTATTCCCGGGAACACCCGCCGAGAAGATGAAAAACTTTCACGGAATATCCGGGCAGGGTAATTTTCGCGGCAGGCCCGGCGAAAAGTTCGCCGGTGTCGATGTCCGAAAGTGTTTCCTTGTCACCGACTCCAATGGAAGTGTTTTTTGTTTCTCCGATCGGGTTCGCAGCGAAAAGAATCCGGTCCGGACCTCTTTCATGAACCACGACGTCTATTATGGGATCATCCGCTTTATAACCGGGTTTGAGTCCGGCGATGGCGCAAACTCTTTTCATG
>JAKLIR010000234.1 GCA_022709505.1 bacterium
CTTGCATCCCGTAGCATATCCCGAGGATGGGGATGCCGAGGTTGAATATATCGGGGTCCGGCATTGGGGCGTTTTTTTCGTAAACGCTCGACGGCCCGCCGGAAAGGATTATTCCCTTGGGCGCCATCTGCTCAAGTTTCGCCGCGGGCGTCGATGCCGGAAATACTTCCGAATAAACGTTGCATTCCCGCACCCGCCGGGCGATCAGTTGATTGTATTGTGCTCCGAAATCAAGAACGGCTACGAGATCTTTATCTGTAAATAGGGATTGCTGTACAGGCATATTCGAGCTCACTCAGATGATGGCCGCGATTTCCCGCGGCTGTTGCAGACCGTCATTTTAACAAAAACGATCTTTCAACGTCAACAGCACGGCGATAACAGTGTGATCGCGCGCCGGCCGGCTCCGATTCCCCGCCCGATCGCCGTGATTTACTTTTTTCCACCGGAATCTTATTCTATAGTCTTAATCAGTTCGGTTTCGCAATAAACCCGAATCCGTCATTTAGCTTCTGGAAGCTGTTGACGAATCCGGATAAATTTACTTCAGAGGTGTTCCCGATGAAACGCTCGATAATCTTGTGCTTGACCGGAATTCTTTTCATGGTTTTCACTCTCGCCGCATCGCCCGCAGATTCTGAAATCGCGGATAAAGGCTATGTAGCAAAACGCGATGAGATCAAAGCCATGTATCTCGTGCAGTCTCTCTTGAGTTGGTATGTACGCACGAACGGCGAAAGAAGCGTTTTTCAGGAAACGTATAAAGGACACGAAAAATTATTCACCAAGGAATCGATAGCCGAATTCGACAGACTCTTAAAATCCAAGACTCTGTCCGTCGAGGATCGCAAGGCGATTCGCTTCATGAAGAACGCTTTCCTGCTCGAATTCGTTGGTATTGACACCGCGCACTTCGACGACGATATCAACAACGCGGAAACTCGGACGACCGTGGATCTCGAAGGAGAAAAGGAGCCCGTCCCCTACAGGCAGCTTATGGTGCTCATGGCTCAGGAGAAGGATCCCGATAAGAGGAAAAAACTGCAAGAGGCTCAGGCGAAAGTTTGGAAGGAAGTTCTTAATCCCATATATGAAAAACAGGAAAATCGCGTCAGGCGTCTCGCCGTCGAGGTCGGCTACCCGAGCTATGTCGCGCTTTCGGAGAATTTCAGGGAAGTGGATATTAAGAAATTGATCGCATCGTCCATGGACTTCATAGGGAGGAACGACGCGCTTTACAAGGGACTGCTCTCCACCGAGGTTCAGGAAGTGATGGGAATACCGGTCGAAAAATTCACGAGGGCGGACATACAGTATTTTTCATCCCTGCCGGCTTACCGGAATTTCTTCCCGGCGGAGCTGACGGTGCCTGCGTTCCGGTACTTCCTCGAAGGAATGGGACTGGACCTGACGACGGCCGCCGGCACGCAGATCGCGATAGACGACGAGGCGCGGGAGAACAAGGAGCCGCGTGCGGCGTGTTATTCCATGACAGTCCCGGACGACATCCGCGTGACCGTTAAGCCGACCGGAGGCATCCCTGACTTCGAAACATTTTTCCACGAGGGCGGCCACGCAATGCATTTTGCGAACACGACCGTCCCTCAATGGGAATTCCAGCAGCTCGGCAGCAACGCCGTGACTGAAGGGTTCGCGATATTCTTCGAGGATATTTGGGGCGACTATAACTGGCTGGTGAAATACCGCGACTTCGTGAAAAACTACAACCGCTTCCAGCCGGTCTCGAAACAGGCGCCGCTGATGACGGACGAGGAAATCGCCAAACTCGTCCGCAACAGGGTCTTCTGGAACCTTTACATGGTCCGGCGCTATAACGGCGCGAAACCAATCTATGAATCAATCCTTCACGGCGGCGATCCATCATATTACAAAGCGTACTATTCCGGCTCGCCGGACGATCCGCATCAGGCTTACAAAAAACTTTTCAGTGACGCATACGGTTTTCAGCTTTCGGATGAGGACGCTCTGCGGTTCCGCACCGACGTGGACTCTTTCTTCTACGCGGCCGACTACGCGCGCGCGTTCCTTCTTTCGGCGCAGTTGCAAGAAGCGGTCCGGGCTAAGTTCGGCGAAAAGTGGTTCGAGAACCCCGAGGCCGGCAAGTTCATAAAATCGCTGTGGAGCAACGGCTCGAAGCTGCATCCCGATGAGATAGCGAAAACTTTGGGTTATCCCGAAGTCGGATACGAGCAGTTCCGCGAAAGGATGGAACGGCAGCTCGCTTTCGTTAATAAAACAATTGGGAAATAAGAATATTAGCCCGCATTTTTCTGGTGAAAAATCCGGGTTAGCTTCAGGCGTGGGAATCGGGCGATCCATCTTTTTTTATCGGAAGCTGAAAATTCTTGAACGAATAATTTTCGATGGTGGTTTCGAGCAGAGGTCCCGCCGCGGTCGCAAACACGCAGTCGATGATGTTGTTGTTCTGCGGGATCAGACAGATCGTCATGGGATCCCTTCCGCTTCGTATCCTAATCGTTTGCCCGAGCCATACTTCCGGAAGCTTGGGATAGATGACAAGCCTGTCCTTGAAAAAATTGTATCCGAGTATCTCCCGAACGAGCAGGATCTGGGCTACCGCCCGGGGGATGAAGTACTTCCCCGCGCGGCCGAGGGAATAGACGTAGCGGAGTATTTCGAGGGAAAGGGACTCGGCCTCTTTCACGAATCTGTATTTCACAAGGCCGTCGGCGATCAAAAGGAAGGCCGGCGCGATTTCCGGACACTGTATGATTATTTTGAGGTTGTCGATAAGTTCGTTTATTCGAGCCGCCATTCCGGCTGCCTGTGCCCGCGTCGGTATCTCCGCGGCAAGAGTCAGCATGTTCGAGATGAGGGACGCGGGTTTCGCCTTGTCGCCGATTTTATCCATGAAACAACCCTGTTCCCCGCTCCACAGATTCTTGGTTATGTTATCCGCGAGTTGGCCCGCGAAGTCTTCATATTTCGCGGCGTCCTTTTCGAGCCCCCACATTCCGGCCAACCGCGCCATGCACTGTGTCTGGAATGCGATCAGCGCGTTGAACGCCACCGATCTCAACTCAAAGATGCTCGCCTGAGACTCGCTGATTTCCCTGCGGAGTTCGAACACCATGGGGTCCGAATCGAACCATTTCTCTCCGCCGTGGGCGTATAAACCGTCCTGCTCTTTTTTATGGAGCACGAGCCAATCGAAATGTTTCCTCAGAGCCGAAAAAATCGCGGCCTGATCTTTCAGCGTCGAAGTTCGGGCGAGGTTGAGAACCGTATTGAAAAACAGAGGCGTCGCCGGCGTGTGGCTGATGCTCAAGGCGTCGATTTTTTCAGGGAAATACCCTTCCGCGGATTGGTTCGTGAAAAACGGCCTCAGCATTTCCTCTGCGAGCTCGGTCGAGAAAAGAGATATCAGAGAAGCCGCCGCCGCAGTCTCCGTCGCCGACGTCGAGCTCGGCTCTTTCGTGGATTGCAGCCAGCGGGATTTCAGAAGGCGTAGCCCGAACGGCAGGGATATCCTCGATTCCGTGTCTTCCGCCGTTTCCGAGAAGAATTTGTTTATTGTTTCATCCGGAGTTTCAATCGCGAATCTCGTGTGTGAAAGCCATTTCGGGCCGACCGCCCGTCGGACCCGGTTCACCGCGTTCAAGGAATTGTCGATAAAAAAATTCTGCATGTCTCACAAAATATAATCTCAAAACGTCCGGATGAAAAGGTTCGGTGCTTCATTCTCCGCTCGTTCTCGCGTCAGACGATCAGCATCGCGTCGCCGAAACTGAAAAATCTGTATTTGCGCCTTACAGCTTCATTATACGCTTCTCTAAGTAGTTCCGCGCCGCAGAAAGCCGAGACCATCGCGAGCAGCGTCGATCTCGGGAGATGGAAGTTCGTGATCATGGCGTCGGTGGCGGTGAACTGGGATTTGTCGTATATGAAAAGCCTTGTTTCGCCTTCGCTCCCGGCGCGCCGGGATTTTCCTTTATTCAGCGCCGACCAGCTTTCGAGCGCTCTGACGCTCGTAGTTCCCACGGCAATCACTCTCCCGCCGTTTTCGGCAGCGGCGGCCACCGCGGCAGCCGTCTCGTCCGGAACAGCGAAGTATTCGGAATGTATCTCGTGGTCTTCCACGTATTCCGTCGCGATCGGCCTGAAAGTGTCGATCCCGACATGCAGCGTGACGCGCGAGAAAGAGCCGCCGGCTGCTCTGATTTTCTCCATTAGTTCGTTCGTGAAGTGCAGCCCCGCCGTCGGCGCCGCCGCCGAGCCCGTTTCTCCCGAATACACTGTTTGGTACCGCTCGGGATCCGATATTTTCTTCTTTATGTACGGCGGGAGCGGCACGTCCCCGTGCAGCTCGAGAAATGCCGGCAGATCGTCTGGAGCTACCTCCACCTCGCAGATTCCCGAATCGAGTTTTCGCACGACCCGGCATAGAGGGGCGGGAAGGGATTCGTGGTAAAGAGGAGTTCCCTCCGCGAGCCGTTTCCCGGGGCGCGCGAGCGCGGACCATTTCTTCCCCCCGCGCGATCTGAGGAAAAGTAGTTCGACCCTGCCGCCGGTTTCCTTTTTTAAAATAACGCGCGCGCGAAGAACTCTCGAATCGTTCACGATGAACAGGTCGCCTTTTCGCACGTACCCGGGAAGGTCGGAAAAAAGCTTGTGCTGCATGCCGCCGGTCCGGCGGTCGATCACGAGAAGCCGCGAGCCGTCCCTTTTTTCAAGCGGGTTCTGTGCTATAAGTTCTTCGGGCAGATCATATTCGAAAAGCTTTGTTTCGAGGGGCAACGCTTATCTCCTGAAGAAAATGTTGAGAAGCAGGCTTAGAAGCAGGCTGATCACAATGCACGTTGCCGCGGGAAAGAAGAAAGAGAAGTTGCCGCGACGGATCGAAATGTCTCCCGGTAGTCTGCCGAGGGGGAGATATTTTGAACCGAAAACGAAAATCAACCCAGCTATCACGAAGAGCAGCCCGGTGAGTATGAGAATTTTTCCGATATGTCCGAAGCCGGGCATGCAGACGTTTCACCTGCCGTTCGAGTCAATATTCAGTCTTCCGGCCGCAACGCCGGTATTCCTCGGAGAGTTTCACATAAGTTTCGGCCGCGGCTAAAGTTTCGTTGTACTCCTCTTCGGTGACTTCGCGCGCCGCGCGGCCGGGCACGCCCATTATCAGCGATCTCGGGGGAAACTCCTTGCCGGGGGGAACGATCGTCCCCGCGGCAACGATCGAGCCTTCGCCGATCTGCGCTCCGTCGAGCACTACGCTTCCAACGCCCACCACTGAAAAACTGCCGATTGTGCTCGAGTGAACCGTCGCGTTGTGCCCTATCGTAACGTAATCACCTATAACACACGGCCGGTTCTTTGAGATGTGTATCACCGCGCCGTCCTGAATGTTGGTTCTCGATCCGATGACTATTTTATTTATGTCCGCTCTGACGACGGCCCCGAACCATACGCTCGAAAACGCACCAATCTCCGCCGATCCGATTATCGTGCTCCCATCGGATATATAAGCGGACTCGTGGATTTCGGGGGACGCCCCGTCGAAAGTTATTATGCTCAAGAAAGTTTTCCCTTCAGAAGCTCCGCGCCGGCTTTCACCGCTTCGGGTATCTTTTCCGGCGTTTTCCCGCCTGCCTGCGCCATGGTCTTGGTCCCGCCGCCGCCGCCTTTCACCGCTTTCGCGATCTCTTTGACAAGCGCCCCCGCGTCGAGCCCGCGCGCGGCCACATCGTCGGACAGGGCGAGCAAAAGCCCGGCCTTGTTCTCGACACCCGATCCCAACAGCACCGCGTAAGATTCG
>JAKLIR010000235.1 GCA_022709505.1 bacterium
TAAGGAGGAACTGAAGTGGCGCCTCTCGAACTCGTCGGAAAACAGCACGTAGGAATGGACATCATAAACACGGTGGGACAGGTCATAATGTCCGGCCGCGGCACTGAGTCCGTTCTTCGGGACATAGCCGACCTCGTGATAGAGATCATGGGTGCGGATGCGTGCGCGATATGGCTGTACGAGGACGGAGTCTTGAAGCTGAAATCCGGGCGGGGATATGAGATGGGGCGGGAGGAGATAACGTTGCAGATCGGCGACGGAATCACCGGCCGGGTGGCGATGAGCCGGATTCCGATGGCGATAAGCGACGTGATGCAGAGCCCCATTTACAAAAAAGTTATGGGAGACGATCGCTACCGTTCGATCCTGAGCGTTCCCATGGCGGCCGAGGAAAACCTCGTCGGTGTTCTGAACGTGCAGATGGAGGAACCCTACGAGTTTACCGAGACCGAAAAGAAATTCATGGTGTTCATCGCGTCCCAGCTCGTTGGGTCGATCCGCAACACCCAGTTGTACGAGGAGGTTGTGAAAGGGTTCCGCGAGGTGGCGATAATCCATCAAGTGGGACAGATTGTAAATTCGGTGCGGAAGCCGGAGGAATTGTTCTCCGTGATCGCGCAGACGTGCGCCGAGAACCTGTCCGCGCGCGGATGCATTCTGCGGCTGATAGCCCCGACGACGCACGTGCTTGAGATAAAAGGGCATTTCGGGGTCGAAGACCATCTTATAAACCGAGGTGCGGTGGAGATGGGCTTCGGGATTGCGGGGAGGTGCGCGCTCGAGAGGCGTCCGATCATTTCGAGCGATCTCAAGAACGATCCGATGGGCTTCGTGGATGTGCTGGGGATAGGAATGAGCTCGGTGATCTGCGTGCCGCTCGTGATAAAGGATAAACCAATAGGCACGCTTGCCGTATTCGACAAGGAGTCGCCATTGACCAGTGAACCGGCGCCGTTCGAGGAAGAGGATGTCGGGCTGATATCGGTGATCGGCACGCAGGTGGCGATGGCGATCGAAAACGCCACGCTGTACGCCGAAAAGGACGAAAAAATAAATGAGCTGTCGCTGCTGCTCGAGATCACGAATATCATGCGCGGAGCGATGGACCTCGAGGACCTGCTTTACGTGATACTCACGAGCGTGACGATGGCGCAAGGGCTCGGCTTCAACCGCGCGCTGCTGTTTCTCACGGATAGGGATTCGGGCTCGCTCACGGGGAAGATGGCCGTCGGGCCTATGCGCCCGGAAGAGGCGGCGCGGCATTGGACGGCGATCAACCCGGACGGAAAATCTTTAAATGAAATCGTCATGGAGTACGGGCAATTCAACAAACACGCCGGTTTCGATATCGACAGAATCATAAAGGAGTCCATGATCCCGATCCATCCCGAAAAAGGGGTGCTTTCAAAAACGGTGCTCGAACAAAAGAGCTTCAACGTGAGCGACCACCGCTCACCGCAGGGAAGCGAGGAGAGAGTTCTCGATAATATCGGCTTCACCACGTTCGCAACGGTTCCCTTGGTGGCGAAGGACCGGGTGATAGGCGTGATGGTGGTTGACAATCTCGTGAACCGGAAGCCGATCACCGAGGTGCAGGTGGAGTTCCTGCAGCTTTTCGCGAATCAGGCGGCGAGCGCAATCGAGATGAGCCGAGTTTATGAAAACCTCGAACACACGAACAAGCGGCTCGTGGACGCGAGGGACCTTCTCGTGAGGACGAAGACCCTCGCGACTCTCGGAGAGTTTTCCGCCGGCATCGCGCACGAGCTTCGAAACCCGCTCGTGTCGATAGGCGGTTTCGCGAAGAGGCTCACCCGGATTTTCGAGGGCGACTCCAAGGAGGCGCGGTACTCCCGCATCATTGCCAACGAAGTGGAGGGCATGGAGAAAATTCTCAACCAGATACTCGACTTCGCCGGGGGCGCGAAGACGGAGCGCCGAAAAGTCGATGTGATCCTTCTGCTCGAACAGATTTTCGTTCTGTTCACGGAGCAATTTGAAAAGAAAGCGATCTCCGTTGAAACGGATTACGAGGAGCGCGCGCGTTATTTGTATATCGATGAAGTTCAGATGCGGCAGCTTTTCATAAACCTTATCAAGAACGCCATCGAAGCCATGGGAAACGGGGGGCTACTCAGGGTAAGATCGACCTTGATTTCAGGGAACGACGGGGGAGTGGGTTTCGAGGTGGCGGACACCGGCGTGGGTATTCCGCCGGAGGACATTCAGCATATTTTCGACCCGTTTTTCACGAGGAAAAGCAGCGGCACCGGTCTCGGTCTTACCATGTGTTCCAGAATCGTGGAGAGCAATCACGGCGGCAGAATGTTCATCGAGAGCAAGATCGGGCGCGGCACGAGCGTGCTCGTGTGGCTGCCGCCGGAAGTTTTAAAAGACCCCGCGCAACCCCCGCAGCCGTTTTAAACCGAATTTTTCACCAGAAAAATCCTGAGTAAAAATGCGACGACAACGAAGCTGTTCGCCGCTATGAACATTGCACCGGATTCGGCGTACTATCGACGAATCCGGATTTATTCGAGGTAGCCTTTGAGCTTCTTGCTTCTGCTCGGGTGCCGGAGTTTTCTCAACGCCTTCGCCTCTATCTGGCGGATTCTTTCCCTCGTCACATTGAATTGGCGCCCGACGTCCTCGAGGGTTCTCGGGTGTCCGTCTATGAGGCCGAAGCGGAGCTCGAGCACTCTTCGTTCCCGCTCAGAGAGAGTGTATAAGATAGTGTTAAGATGTTCTTTGAGGAGCAGGTTGGAGGCGGCTACGACGGGCGGTTCGCTCCCGTGGTCTTCGAGGAAATCGCGCAGGCGGCTGTCCTCTTCCTCTCCGATCGGCGTTTCGAGAGAGATCGGCTTCTGGGCGATCTTCATCACCTCGCGCACTTTTTCCTGCGTCAGGTTCATCTCCTTCGCTATTTCCTTTTCCGACGCCTCGCGGCCGAACTCCTGCATCAGGTGGCGGGAAACTTTTATGAGTTTGTTGATCGTTTCGACCATGTGGACCGGTTTTCTGATGATATCGCCTTGATCCGCGAGCGCTCGAGTTATCGCCTGCCTTATCCACCATGTCGCGTACGTGCTGAACTTATAGCCCTTCCTGTAGTCGAATTTTTCGACGGCTCTGATCAGGCCGAGGTTTCCCTCCTGAATC
The DNA here is from genome assembly GCA_022709505.1 of bacterium. GTDB lineage: Bacteria > UBP15 > UBA6099 > UBA6099 > UBA6099 > JAKLIR01. Next base: position 3,160 of record JAKLIR010000235.1, read on the forward strand.
AGGTCGAGGAAGTTCATCCCGTGGCCGACGTATTTCTTCGCGATGCTCACGACGAGTCTCAGGTTCGCTTCGGTGAGTCGCTGTTTCGCCTCGTCGCTTCCGAGTTCTATGAGCTTTGCGAGAGCGATTTCCTCCTCCGCCGAGATCAGGGGCACCTGACCTATCTCTTTGAGGTAGAGTCGCACCGAATCGTCTATTCGAATTTCGCCGGGAAGTTTGAGCAGCATATCGAGCGATTCGGTCTCCGATCCGATAAGCGCCGACTCGGGTACTTCGACTTCGCGTTCGAGCAGGTTGTTGCCGTCGTTGTCGAGAATCTCGACATCGAGATCGAGAAAATCGTTGAAAACCGTCTCTATGGCCTCGACTTCGAGTTCTTCCTTGCAGAGGGCGTCGTCGATTTCCTTATAGGTTACCGAACCATCCTTCTTCGCTTTTTTAAATAGGTCGAGTATTGCCGGGCTTGAGGTTACGGCTGTTGACGTCAAGACGATATCCCCCTGTTGCCGCATTAGCGGTTTTTCCCGAAGAGCGCCGATTCGCGCGCTTATTTTTTCTGGTGCATTCTTTTCTTTATTTCGAACAACCTTGATGCAAGCTGGTTTTCGAGTTTCTTGTCGCCCTCTTTCCTTGCTCGCTCGACCTGTCTTCTGAGGTCGGCGATCTGCCTGTCCGAGGCGTCGCGCAGGAATTTGTCGAGAACGTCCTCCGTTTGTTCGCCCGGTGTTTCTTTCCCGTACGAGGCGAGAGGTATTCCGCTCAGTATGGAGATGATTTCCTGCGGGTGGATTTCATTTAAGAATGTATTGGGGTCGAACCCGCCGTGCCTTTCCCGGTATTGCCGGCAATAGGCGAGGAAGGCTTTGTGGTGCGTCGATTCGAACAGGGAAGGCTCGACCGCTCCGAGGATCGTCTCGGCGTCTTTTTTCGAAGAGAGCATGAGTTGCAGCAGCTTTCTTTCCACTTTTGCGCCGCCTGAAAGAATAGTGTCGATCGCGGCCGAAGCCGTATCTTTCGCCGCTCCGTCCCGCCTCGATTCCCGTATCTGTTGCATCGCCGCGAGAACGTGCTTGTCGGCTTCACCTATGCGGTTGGACAATATGCGCACCTGTTGTTCCCGCAGCAGGTTGTTCGGCGATTTATCTATGAGCGGCGATAGCTGCATTATAACTTCTCGTTTTTCCCCGGGTGTGCCCGCGCCGACGCGCTCGATCGTTTTTTCGAGAAAAAAATCGAAATAGTCGAAAGCGTTTTCGAGGTGCTTTCCGAACGCCTCCGGGCCGCCCTTGGTGATGATGCTGTCCGGATCGTCGCCCTTGGGGAGCGAGACCACTTTGATGTCGAACCCGCGGGTGACCAGCATCTCTATCCCGCGCATGGACGCCGAATCCCCGGCGATGTCGGCGTCGTATGAAAGCACCACTCTGTCGGTGTATCGCCTTACAAGGTCCACTTGAGTCTGAGTCAGCGCCGTTCCCATCGACGCCGCCGCGGTGTCGAATCCGGCTCTGTGAAGCGCCATTACGTCCATGTAGCCCTCACAGAGTATTATGCCCGAATCCGCGGCGTGCTTTTTCGCCTTGTCCAACGCGTAAAGCATCTTGCCCTTGTCGAACAGGGGCGTCTCCGGAGTGTTAAGGTACTTCGGCATTGCATCCCCGAACGCGCGCCCGGCGAACCCCACGGGGTCGCCCACCACGTTGAACAGCGGGAACATCAGCCTGTTGCGAAAGCGGTCGTAGCACCGCCCGTCCTTCGATATCGCGAGCCCGGCCTGCACTATTTCGGATGTTGTGAATTCCTTTTTTACGAGAGCTTTTGTAAGGTTGTCCCACGAATCGAGAGAAGCGCCGATCCGGAACGCCTTAATCTGTTCCGGGGGAACGCGCCGCTCTTCAAGATATTTTAGGAATTTTTCGCCTGATTTTGAAGAGACGAGCACTTTGTAAAAATATCTCACCGCGAGCTCGTTGATTTTGAGGATTCTGTCCTTGGCCCGCCTTCGCCCGGCGTCTTCGGGCCTCGCGGAACTCAGGGTCACGCCTGTGCGCTTCGCGAGTATCTCCACCGCTTCGCCGAAATCCGTGTTTTCGGCCTTCATGACGAACGTGAACACGTCTCCGCCCTCGCCGCAGCCGAAACAGTGCCAGAGTTTACGCTCTTCGTCCACCGTGAACGAGGGGTCTTTGTCCGCGTGAAAAGGGCACAGCCCCTTGAAGCGCCGCCCGGCTCTCTTTAGGCGCGTGTGCGCCGATACGAGATCAACGATGCTCGTTCGCTCACGGATTGTTTCGAGCTCTTTTTCAGTCGCCATTGAGTTTACAAAGAATTTTCTTGAGCGTCGCTCGCGGGGGTCAGCCCGCTTTTACTATTTTTTTGAAATCGGCTGTTTTCAGACACAGCGTTCGCACGAAGTTCAGAAGAGACAGCCTGTTGGTCCTGACGGCCGGATTCTCCGCCATGACCATGACGCCGTCGAAGAATTTCTGCGCGGGTTCGCAGAATGCGAACAAGTCGCTGAGGCGCGCGGACCATTCCCTGCCCGGGAAGTCCGCTTTTTCGACGCCGTCCGCGGCGTCGAGGAGCGCTCTCTCGGCGTCGCTTTCGAAGAGCGCCGGGTC
>JAKLIR010000236.1 GCA_022709505.1 bacterium
GCGCCGAGAGCGGCGCGCCGGGAAACAAAACCACCGCAAAGAAAATAATACATGAAATTGCCATGATCCGCTTTATCAAACCGCCCCCGGTCTCGTCAATTCGCAAACTGAAATCCATTTGGGATTATATCCGCCCCCGCTCCGTTCCCTCGCCGCGAAACCGCCGTCCGCAAGTTTGCCCTATATTGTATTCATGCCCGGCGGCGGTTTCCAGTGGCGGCTTGTTCAAAAGTTTACGGTTACCCCGGACAACCCTTATAATCTTAAAGTCATACACTATCCTTTAAGAGGAGGACGGCGCAATGCTCGCAACTTTCACGATCATACCGATAGGCGCGGGGGAAAGCATCAGCCCGATAGTGGCGAAGGTGGTGAAGTTGGTCGATTCCAGCAACCTCGACTACCGACTGACCGCCATGGGCACAATCGTCGAGGGAGAATGGGATGAAGTGCTTACCCTGATAAAAAAAGCGCACAAACTTGTGAGAAGACATTCAGCTCGCGTTCTGACAAGCATAACGATTGACGACAGAAAAGGAGCTAAAAACCGCTTGGCGGGAAAGGTGGATTCGGTGAAATCGAAGCTGAAGATAGAGGTGAAATCCTGACATGGCGAAATCGGGGATGATTTTCGGTCCGGGTGGCGCGCCGCTGAGCACGCAGGTAACTTCGAGCGACGCCGGAGTGCTCAGATGTGCGGAACTCGGCCTCGAATGCATGGAACTCGAATACGTTTACGGAGTGAATTTCTCAAAAGAACAGGCCCGTAAAACACGAGCGGCGGCGGAGAGCAACGGTATCAAGCTCAGCGTGCACGCACCGTATTATATTAACCTCAATTCTCAGGAGGAAAAAAAGGTTGAAGACAGTGTGAAGCGGATACTCGATTCGGCCCGGATGGGCGCCGAGTCAGGCGCCGACAACGTCGTTTTTCACGCGGCATTCTACATGAAGCAAGACCCGCAAGAAGTTTACGACAAAGTAAAATCCCACCTCGCGCGAATCCGCGCCGCTCTCGATGAGGAATCGCTCGGGTTCGTAACCCTGAGACCCGAGCTAACGGGAAAACCTACCCAGTTCGGAGATTTGGATGAACTGATAAGACTAAGTCTCGAAGTCGAGGGCGTCCTGCCCTGCGTCGATTTTTCCCACTACCACGCAAGATACGCCGGAGCCTACAACAGCTACGACGATTTCCGCGGCGTCCTCGAGAAATTGGGAAACGCACTCGGCGAAAAGGCGCTTAAGACATTGCACGTTCACCTTTCAGGGATAGAGTTCACGCCCAAAGGTGAGAAAAAACACCTCGTCGCGGCCGAATCCCAGTTCGATTACAAATCAGTTCTGAAAGCGTTGCGGAACTTCGACGCGGAAGGAAGAGTGATCTGCGAAAGCCCGAATGTCGAGGAAGACGCCCTGCTGTTCCAAAAAACATATAAGAGGATAAAATCGAAATATTCGAGAGAGAAAAGGGGCTGATTATCGGCCCGCGCGACTGAAGGAAAAGGCCTAAATTAACGACTCAAAAAAAATTATTCGATTCCGCTTGACATCGCTTTTCGTAAAACCGTAAAATTATGTTGACTGGTTTATTTTCTTTTTGGTGTTGCAATCGAGCCCTTGACTTCAACTCAAAGAAACAAAAAAAGGGCTCCTTTTTTTTTGTCCGCAAACTTTTCCCCGAATACTTCGTCTTCAAGGCCTGTATTATAACATAATCTCAACGCTCGTAAATATTTTTTATAGAAATTATGTCTTACGGCGACAAAGCGACTTTATTTCTTTTCGAGGCTCTTCAAACCTTCGATCAGGACGAACCTTCCGAGCGGAATCGTTTCACAGCTAAAACTCTTCACGAACGCGGGATTATCACACAGCCCGCCTGAAAGGTACAATTTCTCCGGCCGCCCCACGAGCGTTTCACAGTTGAAAGCTATTCCGCGCAGAAACATCGCGAACGCCGCTTCGTGTGTGGCGCCCTGCGAAATAAGATCGAACAAAGCCGTCATCCCGAGAACGCCGCAAACCACCGGAAGCCGCTCGGCGTCCCGCGGAAGCGCCGCCGCGTCTATCTCGAAATATCTGGTCAACAGTTCTATTATCTGTCCCGTGAACGCTCCGCACTCGGTGTTCCAATCCATGCCCACCACTCTTCTATCCCGGACGTGAACGTATTTAACATCCCTCGCTCCGCTGTCGAGAACGGTGAAATCAGGCTCGTCTATCAGAGCGAGCGCGCCCTCCGCAAGAGCCACGAGCTCATTCACGGTTCTCTTCGCGTTCTTTATATAATTATGTCCCGTAAAAGCAACAAATTCATAAAGCTCCATTTGTTTAAGCAGCCGCCGAGACGGGATAATCACGCGCTCGCCCGTGTCTATATAATGGACCTTTGCGTAACTCGTTCCGCAGTCCACAAGCACTCCGGCGGAAGAACCCGCGGGCGACGTAGCGCTTATTGTTTGCTCTTCATTTCCTGTAAACATTGAATTCGAGAAACGCCTCAATTTTTGCCTTGGTGGATCTCGTCAATTTTTTATCCACTTCCACGAAAAGGCCGCCGTGTTTCTTCGCGAGGTTGAAAGCGAAAGCTGATTTCTGACAGAAGGATTGAGTAAAAAAAAGCGTCGGCACTCCGGGATCGACGTGACATTCGAGATCGATGTCCGCCGGGGTTTTATTCTCCATGCATCTGGTCCAGCCGTAGAGATGAGCATTGTCCGGAAGAAGGCCGAGAATGCTGAAATCATAAGGCGGCACGCCCCAGAAGCCGCATGTCGGCGCAGTCCTTTCGAGTTCGAGGCCTTCCGGGATAGGATTGAACACCGAGTTGACGATCAGTTCCATTTTCTCCGCGGCCGGCAGGCCGCTCGTGCAGATCGGGTGCCCAGCCGGCGCCGTGTTATCGTTCTCCACCTTCATCACCGGAATGTCCGTCGTCCTCTCGAGCCACGACGAGATGTTCCTCATGCCGTCGCACTTGCATTTGCCCACCGTTGCGAGTACGAGGTCCAAACGCTTCGCCTCCCGCAGTGAAAAAATGTTCGATACAACTCTCTTCAATATCGAGCAATACGCGTTCGGCAGATAGACGTCGCGCACGGGCATTTCAGGAACGGGTTCGTCGAGATCGACCATGACCGCGCCCCGTTCGATGTACGACTTCATGAGTTCCAACGGCGGCACGCCTACTATTCCGACTATCATCTTTTCCTCTCGTCGCTCCCGGCGTCTCAACCCTTTTGGTTCATCCCGCTCCATCCGAAAACTCCGGACGATCGTACGGTGAGTTCCGGGAACGGTATAATGATAATAGCCTGAGGGAATGAAAACAACGATCGGGGTTATTCGTACCTTAGACTTTCGGAAAGATTCCGCCGCATGATGACGAGAGCCGGAACAAGTCCGGCGAATGCGCCGATCAGCAGCGCTATGCAGATCCCCATCGAAAATATACGCACGGAAACAAGCGTGCGGAAGAAAGTGTCGCCGACGAAGTGGCGGATAAGCAGGTTTATCCCGTGCGCGAGCAGGACACCGAACAAGCATCCCACCGCTCCGCCGATCATGCTCAGTATCACCGACTCCGAAACGATCATCCTCGTAACAAACCCCTTCGAAGCGCCGATCACCCTAAGAGTGGCGATTTCTCTTATCCTCTCGGAAATACTCATTATCATCGTGCAGGCGACGAAAAGCACGCCGATGACGAGAGCGAAGCAGGACACTCCGAAGTGCACCGCTCTCGCCATGCTCATCATCTTTTTCGCGTCCTGAATCAACTGCTTGACGGTCTGAATGTCATATTGGGGAAACGCCTTCTTAAGGCTGTCCGCCACTCTGTCGATCTTTTCGCCGTCCTTGCTTTTGATCAGAAAATAACTCACCCGGTCCGGGTCGCCGTAAAGCTTCTGCAGGGATTGGATGGGAGCGTACGCGAAATAGTCGAAAGGCTCGTCCGCCCTCTTCATTATCCCGATGATTTTCAGGCCCTGCCCGGATATCAATTCGAGCCTGTCGCCGAGTTTCTTTTTCGTGTTCTCCGCGACCACTGCGCCGAGGACCACGACGTTCTTCTCGTTTTCTCTGAAGAAGCGGCCCTTTTCAAGCCGCGCGCTCGGCCTTATTTCAAAGAACTCCTTTGCGGGCATTCCGGAAACCATCGTCATCATCGGGCCGAACCCTGTCTGCCCGCCGTCAACCGAATACGCCATATAAACCGGTTCGACGTACCCGACTCCGGGGATGCCTCTCAAGACAGGCTCTATGTCTCCGTCCATCAGTGCGGTTCCCTGCATCCCGAACGGCATTTTCGCGCCGCCCTTCGGGCGCACGAACAGGTCCGGCCCCGTGCTCTTCAACATATCGTCGAGAGAACTCATGAAGCCTTCGCTTATTGAAAGAAGCCCCACTGTGAAACCTATCGCGAGCATGACTCCGAGAATGGTAAGGAAAGAACGCGTGCGCCGCCGTGTCAGGTTCCTGTATCCAAGTGTTATGTACGATTTCATGTTTGACGAATATTATAGTACGGTTGGTTCCAGATGATGCTATCGGCCGGATAGTTTCCTGATGTAATCCGAAATCCCATCGGCGAGTCCGGCCGCCGTGCGGTCTATGAAAACCGGGTCCGAATACATTTTCCCTTCGGCAGGATTCGTCATGTAGCCCGTTTCGACGAGAACAGCCGGAACCCTCGTTTGCCTGATCACCGCGAACGAGGCGAAGAAAACTCCGCCGGGTTCCCCGCCCGTAGCGGCGGCGGTCTTCCTCGCTATCGATTCGGCAAGCGCCCTGCTCTGCGGCTCGTACCAATAAACCTCAAGCCCCCGCATCCCGGGATTCGTGTCTCCGTTTGCGTGAACGGACACAAACATATCCGCGTTTATGCCGTCCGAATATTCAATTCTATTGTACAGGTCCATCATGTCGGCGCTGTTCCCGTCACGGGTGAGAAAAACCTCGTAGCCGAGGGAAACGAGATATTCCTTGAGCTTCTTCGATATCGCCATCACCGCGTCTTTTTCCAAAACGCCCGCGGAATTCCGCGTGCCGTCAGCGAATCCTTTGGTCGGTTTCGGCGCACCGTGTCCGGGATCGATCACGATCCTTTTGATCGGGTTTGAGGCTGAATTTCTCAATGTCAATTTAAAAGAAGAGCCATCGAAGCTTCCGTCGAAACCGGCGATCTCGGCCGGAGGAGGCGCCCACGCCGCGAGAGTGCGAGCTCCCTCGGAACAAGAGCACCAACCGCCCGTACTGCCGCAGGTTGTTTTCATTGTTTCAGCCACGCCCGCGCAGTCCACCCCGAAAAACGTCACCGCAACTCCAGCCGGAGAGTCGCTGCTGTTCAACACATAAGGGACCGGCATATCGAATTTGAAATTCAGTATAATCGTCCCGTCGTCGCCCCGAGCGGAATCCACGCCGGTCAGTAAAACCGCCGGGGAACCGTCCTTGCCGATGCCGGATTCGCCGGATGTCGCCGGCGTCAATGCTTCATCGTAAACCCAGCCGAACTGCGAGGGGCTGAGTTGCACTTGGAACCAATGGTCGATCCTGCCCGTGAGTTTCAGGACGCTTCCTTTCGGTATCCAGCCGGTTCGGGATGTATCCTTTTTCGCATTGAGCCCACCGTATGGAATAGATCTGAAGCTGACGGAGTCGTACTCGGTTCCGGCGTACAAGGGAGAGCCGGAGGAGGGTTGCGCGGTAGGCGTGAAAAAAGGCGGCGGGGGGATTTTTTTGTCTGTTGGTCGGGCCGCCCATGAGGGAACC
>JAKLIR010000237.1 GCA_022709505.1 bacterium
AGATGTTACTCCGCCGGCTACCCTACCGAGGCACCCCTTCTCCCGAAGTTACGGGGTCATTTTGCCTAGTTCCTTAGCAGGGCTTCTCTCGCTCGCCTTAGGATTCTCTCCTCGTCTACCTGTGTCGGTTTGCGGTACGGTCACCAGTGTATCTCCCTAGAGGATTTTCCCGGCAGTATGGGATCAGCCAGTTCCCCGTTTCAGATGAAACAGGTCCTTATCACCTTTCAGAGTATGTGAGAGCAAGCATTTGACTCACTCTCCTCCTATGGGCTTCAACACGCACATCCATCCGCGTGATGGCCTACCCTTCTGCGTCTCCCCATCGGTAATAGCGTTACACGGGTGGTGCAGGAATATTGACCTGCTAGCCATCGCCTACGCCTTTCGGCCTCGGCTTAGGACCGACTAACCCTGGGAGGACGAGCCTTCCCCAGGAAACCTTAGACTTTCGGCGGATGAGATTCTCACTCATCTCTCGCTACTCATACCGGCATTCTCACTTCCATGTCGTCCACCAGTCCTTACGGTCTGGCTTCAACCTTGCATGGAACGCTCCCCTACCACTGTACGCTCCCGGAGGAACGTATAATCCGCAGCTTCGGTATCAGGCTTAGCCCCGTTACATTTTCGGCGCAGAATCACTTGACCAGTGAGCTGTTACGCACTCTTTAAATGGTGGCTGCTTCTAAGCCAACATCCTGGTTGTCTCAGTAATTCAACATCCTTTTCCACTTAGCCTGATTTAGGGACCTTAGCTGGCGGTCTGGGTTGTTTCCCTCTCGACTACGGAGCTTATCCCCCGCAGTCTCACTCCCGGGTTAAGGTTTGCGGCATTCGGAGTTTGATTGGGTTTGGTAACCTTGTGGGGCCCCTAGTCCATTCAGTGCTCTACCTCCGCAAACTATTTATCCGAGGCTGCCCTTAAAGGCATTTCGGGGAGAACCAGCTATATCCAAGCTCGATTAGCTTTTCACTGCTATCCACAGCTCATCCAAATCCTTTTCAACGAATATTGGTTCGGGCCTCCACATGGTCTTACCCATGCTTCACCCTGGCCATGGATAGATCGCCTGGTTTCGGGTTTACGGCATACAACTCAACGCCCTGTTCAGACTTGCTTTCGCTTCGGCTCCGTGTTTTATCCACTTAACCTTGCTGCATACCGTAACTCGCCGGTTCATTCTACAAAAGGCACGCCGTCAGGCATTCCGAACCCGAAGATTCGGCATAGCCCTCCGACGGTTTGTAAGCGCACGGTTTCAGGTACTATTTCACTCCCCTAACAGGGGTGCTTTTCACCTTTCCCTCACGGTACTGGTTCACTATCGGTCACCGGGTAGTATTTAGCCTTGGAAGGTGGTCCTCCCAAATTCCCACAGGATTTCACGAGTCCCATGGTACTCAGGTACCGCACTCTGAGCCGCTCTCTTTTCGCACACGGGGCTATCACCCTCTATGGCGCTGCTTTCCAGTCAGCTTACACTAAAAGAACGGTTTGTAACTCTTAGGTCTTTCGCAGAAGACCATGTGCGGCCCTATAACCCCGCGAAGGCAACGCCTGCGGGCTTGACATCTTCGCGGTTTAGGCTCTTCCCTCTTCGCTCGCCGCTACTAAGGGAATCTCAATTGATTTCTTTTATGCAGGGTACTAAGATGTTTCAGTTCCCCCACTTATCCTCCCAAGGGCTATGTATTCACCCAAGGGATGACAGGGCATTACCCCTGCCGGGTTTCCCCATTCGGAAATCGCCGGATCTAAGGATGCTCGCTCCTCCCCGACGCTTATCGCAGCCTGCCACGTCCTTCATCGACTCCCAGTGCCAAGGCATCCACCGTACGCCCTTAATTGCTTGACCAAAAAATTTCGGTGTAAATCACAATACCTCTGGCAATGTCACTATGCACTTTTCAAGGTCCCGCGGCCTCAGCGCCCCTCCGCGCATCTCGGCTCTATCAAAAAAGCCCCGGGATTCCGGGGCTTTTTACGCATCTAAATATGCTCCCGTATCCTAACTGCCTAACTTCCTGTTTATGTCCGCTTTGGCTTTCAGCAATAATTTTCCTTCATTATTTTTTCAGCCAAAAATCCATTATAATGCATCGGCTTTCAGCATGTCAATACTTCGGAAAATATTTTTTCAAGCCTCATTTTACTCGCAACAATAGATTATAGGAACACGTCCCCGACCTGTAAAGTGTTTTTTCAATTTTTTTGCCGCGCCCCTTTTCTCCTATGAAAAACGGAGCGAAAACCCGCTGCGGACATCACTTACCCACGTCAATAAACGAAAATCGTACCTTCCGAAAGAATGTCCACTATCCTATATGCCGCAAGCCCGAGCAACACTGTTCCCGCGAGAGATACCGCTATCGCCGCGGCTTGAAAGGAATGCGGTTTCCCGATCTCCACTCCCTCGCCGGGCTTCCCAAGATATATCGCGGCTATCACTCTGGCATACAGAAACGCCGTGATCAAACTGCTAAGCGATCCCACGACCGTCAGAGCGGTCATTTCCGATTTTACGGATGAAATCAGTATTCTAAATAGCGCGAAGAAGCCGGCCGTCAGCGGAAAACCGGAAAGAGAGAGTAGAAATACTGACAAAACGGCCGATACGACCGGGTGTCCGATCTCGAGGCAAGAGAGCTTTTCCATCGTGACTCCCGAGCCGTCTTTCATTCTTACAAGCGATATGACTCCGAAAAAACCGATTATGTTAATTGTGAATATTAATAAGTAATATAATATTGAGATGTTGCCGAATTCACCTTCTGACGCAACGGATATTATTGCGTACCCCGCATGTGCGATACACAGGCACCCGACCATACGCCTGATCTCTTTCTGGAAAAGCGCGGTGAGATTGCCTATCGTTATGCACGCGGACGAAGCTACCACCAGCATCGTCGCCCACGACATGTAATAATGCCAGAATGACACGTACATAACTCTATACAACACCGCGAGAAATGAAGCGGTGGCGCCCACAGTCACATAGGCGATCTTCCAATCCGGAATATTCTTATAATCAGCAGTCAGCCAAAATCCGGCGCCCGTGACGATGCACCTCATGGAAAAACCCGCGGCGAGAAGAGAACAGCCGACAAGGAATAATAGGGTGGGGTCGTCTTTGAAAAGGATGTATTCTTTAATACCATATATATCTGTTGTTCCTGTTACATATCTCAATAAGGCCGCGCCCGCGGTGAAAAGAAGCGGCGGGATCACATTTATCGCTCTGAATCTCAACATTTTTTCGTTCACGAGAGTCCGGGAATAGGTCAGCCTTGACGAAGAAAAACCGAAAATCTCTATTCCGGCGAGAACCACGATAAGGTCTCCGGCGGCGGCGGTGAGCATCATCCCGAAAAGAGCGGACGTTGCGAAGAAGACCGCCTTAGCCGACTTTTTGCGTTCTTCGATGCCGAAAGACATCAGGATGGAAAGAATCAGGCCGAGGAGAAAAACAGCGTGAAAGACTCTCGAAAAATTGTCCGCGATGATTAGGCCGTTCATAGCCGTAGCGGAAGTGTCCCAAAGTTTCACGGTGAAATACGCAGCGAGACAAGAAGCCGTCAAAGAAATAATAGCGGCGCCGGGGAAGAAACCTTTTTTTGAAATATTCGCGAAAATGAAAATGGGGAACAAGAAAACCAGTATTGTTATGAAAGGGAAAAGTATCTTAATGTCATAGTTTGTGGGAAGATAGTTGTACATACTTTTGGCTCTTTGCCGAATCAGATCCTTTCAGCCGGGCCGAACAGCCTGTTGTACTCCATCACGGCATAAGGGTCCGTCATCCCTGAAATATAATCGCAAACCGTTCTTTCCAGAGAGTCTCCCCGTGTCGCCATTCGCGTGTCCGCCGGCATTAGCGAAGGGTCTTCAAGGTACGCGCCGAAAAGCGCCGTGATTATCCGTCTCGCCTTGAAAGCCATCGGCGCAACTCTGTAGTCATGATAGAATTTTTCGAGAAGGAACTTCTTAAGTTCTCGCGTCATCGTCAACATTTCACGTCCGAACTCCACAAGACAAAACGGGAGACTCCTCACGTCCTCGACGGATTGAACGCCGGTGTCTTTTATTCTTCCTGACGACGTTTCGAGAAGCTCTGATACCTGCCTGTCGATAAGCCTTCGAATAAGTTGATACCTGCGCATTTTTTCACTTGACTTCAATGCGGGGTGAACCATATTTTCGATTGCGCTTCTGCAAAGAGCCACTTCGAGAAGCGCCTGTTCGGTGAGAATTCCGGCTTTCAGGCCGTCGTCGAGATCGTGGCATGAATACGTGATCTCATCGGCGATGTTTACTATTTGAGCCTCCAAGGTAGGCGTCAAGTTCGGGTCCCATTCCGAAGCCTCGGGAGCATCGTAGTCCGTTTTGTGTTTTATTATTCCTTCCCGGACCTCGTAAGAAAGGTTCAACCCTCTGAAATCCGGATATCGGGATTCAAGGATATCGACTATCCTCAACCCCTGTCGGTTATGTTCGAAACCGCCGTGATCCGACATGAGTTCGTGTAGCACTTCTTCGCCCGTATGCCCGAAGGGGGAGTGTCCGAGATCGTGTGCGAGAGCGATTGCTTCGGAAAGTTCCTCGTTCAGCGACAGCGCGCGCGCGATCGTCCTCGATATCTGCGCCACTTCGATGGTATGCGTGAGACGCGTGCGATAGTAGTCCCCTTCGAAAGCGACGAAAACCTGAGTCTTCTTCTCAAGCCTTCTGAAAGCGGAAGAGTGGATTACCCTGTCCCTGTCCCTTTGAAAAGGATCTCTGTAAGAATGCTCTTCCTCGGGATAAGCGCGGCCCTTGGACATGTCGCTTCTCATGGCGTATCCGGCGAGTTTTCCGGCTTCGGTCCTGTTGCCGCTGTCAATCATACGAAGCTTTTCTCCCATGCCTTTTTATCGATTATAACTGCACGATGTGACAATCCTCGATCGTGGTCTTTACTTTGAAAGGTCGGAACAGCAGCGAAAACCGAACTCCTGCTGCACATTAGCCGTTTCCCTGATATCCCTGAACGTGCATCTCGAATAGATGGGCCTGTCCTTGTAGCTGCCGCCTTTCAAAATCCTGCTGTCGGGGATCCTGTTGCGCGTATTCATCCGCACCCCGTCCATGACCCATTCCGATACGTTCCCGTTCATGTCATAAACCCCGTCCACGCTGACGCATTTCTTATATGAGCCGCTCGGAGCTATGTCGCCGGCGTCGATGTTGCATTCGTTTTCGACATAACTGTAACCATAACTCCAATCATAAGTCGAGGTGCTTCTGCATGCTTTCTCCCATTGTTTTTCGGAGCATAGCTTCTTGTCCATCGCCCTGCACGCATTGTAAGCATCCGTCCAGTTCACACCGCTTGCGGGCATAGCATTTCTTTGGTTTGGATATTCGTAACGGTCGATGCAAAAAGACTTCATGTACTCTTTGGATTTCGGCATTTCACGTCGGAACCATTCCTCGTAGCAATTGCCGACCGAATCATTGCAAAGTTTCGTCAGATATTCGGCTTCCTGCTTCGAAATGCCCTTGATGAAATAACCCGCCTTGATTAGAACCATCCCCGCTGGACAAGGCGGCGCGGCCGCATTCGCCGAACTTTCACCGGCCTTTCCGGAGAACAAGAAAACGGATAGGCCCACCGCGGTGATAAGAATTGTAATTAGTCGAATCGTTTTTAAAAACATCGGCTTCATTTTACCTCGATGATCGAATTGGCGGGCATGTCCCCG